>NZ_JAVRQI010000057.1:0-651 GCF_031854425.1 Paracoccus broussonetiae
TTTGAGAATTCATGAGAATTTTCACCTGTTTACCATTCTCTTTTTCCAGAATTGAGACCACAACCTATAACCTGTCCCATAGTAATCAGCAATGACTGAGAAAGTTCCGCGATATACCCTGAGGAATTTTATCTGACCACCTTTTTTAAGGTAGAAGGTCAATGTTCCACGATCATCGGCATATAAGTCCTTTTGCGTTGGAAACTCAAAACTTACTGCCCTAATTCAACCTGAGACGCTTGAAACATCAACATCTATTCTCTTAATCTTGTCTGGTAGGTTGTTTTTCTTTTTTGACTGCTTAGGAGGTTTTTTTGGTTTTTTCCTTTTCTTCTTGTTCTTGTCCTTGTCTTTTCCTGTTCTTGTTGCGGTTGTGGTTTTGACAATTTCCCCAATTCTTGTCCTTAACCTGTTTCACCATATGCTTTGACTTAAGATGAAATCTATGCTTGAACTGAAAAGGTCTTGTCTCAAAGCTCTTTTCGTAGGGTCTTCAAAATCAACCACATCAGGAGTTATAGTTGGATAGGCGATAACTATGCTTGACCTGCTGATTGTTTGTGTCTGCTGTTTTGTAGTTGAAATGAAAAGGTCGTCAGTATCCAAGAAATCTGGACTTGAAAGGACATTTTTTATTATCTCATCAATATC
>NZ_JAVRQI010000058.1:0-639 GCF_031854425.1 Paracoccus broussonetiae
CGACCGGTTGGCAAGGGTCTGGCAGTTCCGTGATCAGCCGGTCCGGCGTCATGGGAAAGCGGCGCATGCGCACGCCGCAGGCATTGTAAATGGCATTCGCGACCGCCCCCGCCGCACCGCAGATGGCAAGTTCGCCAACCCCCTTGGCCTGCAGCGGGCTGGCAGCCGCATCGCGCTCTTCAAGCAGGATCACGTCGACCGCAGGGATATCAGCGTGGCTGGGCACATGATATTGCGCAAGATCATGGTTCAGAAGGCGCCCGTCGCGAAGATCAAAGACAAGCTCTTCGGTCAGGGCCGAGCCAATGCCCCAGACCATACCGCCAAGACATTGCGAGCGGGCCGTCTTGGCGTTCAGTACCCGTCCAAAGCCGAACGCCCCCAACATCCGGCGCAGACGCGTCTCGGCGGTAAAGGCGTTGACCTCTACCTCACAGAAAAAGGCGCCATAGCTTGCCTGGGAATAGTCTTTCTCGGTCTTGCCCGGCTTGATCCGTCCAATCTGCTCAAGCGCCTGGCCTTGCAGCAGCTCGGTCATTGGCCGCGAACGTCCCTCGCCCGACGCGACGCCATCGCGCAATTCCAGTGCCTCGACGCGGACGCCAAGCTGATACGCCAGCCGATCGCGGATCGCCTCGC
>NZ_JAVRQI010000059.1:0-615 GCF_031854425.1 Paracoccus broussonetiae
CACTATAAGGTAAAAGTTTTTTGGAACTTGCCCTTTCAGTGTTCCTATGCAATTTTTGAGAAGACCGCCAATTACTTTCAGGTCATCATTGTCTTTTGGTCTTATTATGGCATTTTTGACATCTTTTAGTGCCTTTCCCAATGCTTTTGCCTTTGCTTCCTGCCTTCTTTTTTTCTCATTTACAATTCAATCGTGCTTAAACCTGTATCTTGGTTCAATTTTCTTGTAACCTGGTTTGTTCTTTGTGAGAATCAGGTAATCACGGTAGATTGGCAAGTCAAGTGATTTGTTGAAGTATTTTTGCTGCAATACCTTAAACTCATCTTTTGAAAGAAGTTTTTCAAGTCCGGACATTAGATATGGTTTTGAATATCGTGAATCAGCACCATACCAAAATGTAAGTCCTTCCTTGCATAAAGTTTCCAAGTGATATTTTTTAAGGTCATTTTCCTGTCTTATGAGAAATTCGTCTATGTCATAAAATGAATTGTAGTCAAAGAAATTTGAGTTTCTATTTGCATATGTTGCTTTCCTTCATTGCGAATTGTGGTATCTGTAACCATTTCCAGTTCCAGCATGATAAGCTTTGACATATTTGAGTTTGTTCGTGTTGTG
>NZ_JAVRQI010000060.1:0-600 GCF_031854425.1 Paracoccus broussonetiae
CCGGATGGTCGAGCCGGGTCGCGGGATATGGCATTGATTGGGGCATGTCGATAGGCGGGGCTTCTGGCCCCTGCGGTCTGATACCTCAACGCTTCACTGCAAATCCCACCGCACCGATCCGGCAGCCGTCGCGAGACCGAGCAAGGAGATCTGCGAAGACGCGTAGGATTCGCAATGCGTTGAGCCTTTGGTTGCGCAGCAGTCGTCCCAAGCGGCGGGTGCAGGCGAAGCTGCGCGATGATCGCCAGAAGGCGGCCAGGCCAAACGATGTCTGGGCCGTGGAATGAAGCGGATCGGAAAACGGTCCGAGGAACTGTTTTCCCGCCGAATGTCCATGACCCGCTGCCTTGGGCAACAGAACCACGATATTGATGATCGTCTACGCCCATTCCGGTTTGCCGGCCCAAACCCACGCTTCACCCAACGTGGCGAGGATGTGGTCCAGATGCTGCAACGGGCCTGTGCCCAGGTCGGCTATCCCGCGACGATCCGGAACGCGCACTGATTTCATGAACCTTGCGGAAGCGGTCGAACAGCTGGAGGATTGACGCAGGCACTCCAACGAGGACCGACCCCACTGCGCCATCGGATACAATGTCC
>NZ_JAVRQI010000061.1:0-575 GCF_031854425.1 Paracoccus broussonetiae
CCTCGGAGAATTGGAATATACTCTATCGGTGGCTAAACGCTTTATTGAATTTATAGAATTGTTCTGCGGTAATTATATAGATTACGGCGAAATGAGAGGTTTATAAATGTCCCATAAATATTATTCGACGGCGGCGATCGATAAAAAGAACGCCACTTATAACGTTATTTTCGGTGAACGATCTAACGGCAAGACCTACGCCGTTTGTTTAAAGGCACTGAAAAACTATTTCAAGACGGGTAAACAATTCGGCTATGTCCGTCGATGGAAAGAAGACGTAACGGGACGCCGCGCCGCCCAATTATTCGCGGGGCATATTGCCAACGACGAAATCAATAAACTTTCCAACGGTCAATTTACTGGCGTGCATTATTACGCTGGTAAATTCTATGCCTGTACTTATGACGACAACGGAAAAGCCGTATATTCCGATACTAATATTATCGGGTATACTTTCGCGCTATCCGATAACGAACATAACAAATCAACGTCATACCCGGAAATTAATATTATTATTTTCGACGAATTTTTGACGAATAAATTATATTTAAACGACGAATTTGTTGTATTTATGA
>NZ_JAVRQI010000062.1:0-560 GCF_031854425.1 Paracoccus broussonetiae
GAATGTGAATCAATCAAATTCATGACCTACTTGACATGGCAATAACTGAAATAAAAGCGAGAGGGGGTGAATAGATGGCATTGCTTATAGTGAACGACAGCATACACAAGAAAGTTAAAGAGTATGCTCAAAAGACAAACATGAAGATTCAGTACATAACGGATAACGCCATGTTGGAATATCTGGAAAAAAGAAAATTGGAAAGCGAGAAAAATGGAAAATAACATCATAAAAATTTATGAAAACAAAAAGGAAGTGCTTGAAAGTGCCAAATGTGAAATCTTTGGGGCATTAGAACCAAGCGAACTGATTGGAAGTGTATTTACCTTAACCAAGTTAAAAATGTCTCTTAAAAAGGCGGAAAATCAATTCAAGGAATTTTCAAAGCCTTATCAAGATGCCATCAAGTCGGCAAAAGAGGACTTAGATGAGTTGGAAAATGACATTAAGGCAAAGTTTTTGGAAACATACAAGGAAAGCGAAGTGATTGTGCCAAAAAGGCAATTCAACACTCAAACAGGCAAATGAGAGACATTGAAAGACGAAAATGGAAATGTGCT
>NZ_JAVRQI010000063.1:0-536 GCF_031854425.1 Paracoccus broussonetiae
TTTTACCTATTGACAATGTAAGTCAATGACTTGCTGAAGAAAACCCATCTTATGATGAGGAAAGACTTATCGCAGCGGAAGAGGACTTTGAAAGTGACTATGATGATCAATGAGAACCAATCTATGACAAGTCTGGTTACCTAATCGGTTATTTGGAGGTTGAATAAAATGGATGCAAATTCTAAAAAAACTATTTACGACATATGACCTTGAACTGCTTTTGACGAAGCAAAACCATATCAAAAATTTAGGGCTTGATATAACATTGAAATTCAAACATTGGTAATTCAAACAACTTGAAGTGTCGGTGGTCCATATTACACAGCCCGTTTTGAAATTCCATTGCAACAAGTTATTGAAAATGGAGTTAAGTCAAGGGCAAGAGCACTTGCATGAAATGAAGGAGACAAATAATGAAACAAAACTTAGATAACTGCCAAGAGTTCAAGGCACCAACAAAACTGCAACTCAAAAAAGCTCTATTGCTGGAAAAGCAAAAGAAGGACAAGGTTAGAAAACTCATTTCAAGAATGACA
>NZ_JAVRQI010000064.1:0-534 GCF_031854425.1 Paracoccus broussonetiae
ATTGGAAAATTGCCATTTGAGTATGACTCCTATATCATTTTATATATTAAATTAGTCTTCGAGGAAGCGGAAAGCATCTTCTTGACTCATTTTTCCTTTGGCATAAGCTTGAGCAGCTTTAGCACGTTTCCCAGCTTCTGCATCAGAAACAGGGTTCTTAACTCCCGGACGTACGACTTTTTTCGGAGCACCCGGACGATTAATTTTTGCCATTACCTTATCGCGACCTTTGTCGAACTGATAAGCTTTGTGCAGAGCAATAAAGATTGAAGGACGATTCTCTTTAAGAACTTCTTCTTCACTGGCACCTAAGTCAATCGCATATTGCATTAGTGATTGATACAGAGGTTCATCCCAATTAGGAATCGCTTTCTTAAGAACATTAACACATTCAACACATTGTTCTTTATATAATTCTTGTTCTTTAGCTTCTTTCTCAGCCTGTAGACGTTGCTGAGCAGCAATAAGTTCTTGCTTACGAGCTTGATAACGTTCTAAGAAACGTTTATTTTCTACATAAGCTTGAGGATCTTG
>NZ_JAVRQI010000065.1:0-532 GCF_031854425.1 Paracoccus broussonetiae
CTACAGAAAACTGAAATGTGGGACGGAATTGCAGTTGGAGTTGACATTGAGAAAAACCTTCAGTCTCTTGGTTACAACCTTAAAGACCTGCTGTTTGTGGACGAAGCTCTTCAACTATTCCAACTTAAAGGAAACTATGACGACAACTTCCACAAGGACATAGACTTTTCAAATGAACTTCAAGGTTTCAACACAAACCGTTGAATATGTATTGCCAGAACTGACAAGAAAAACATTTCCTTTGAAATTCTTGGTGGAAACACAACAGGACTTGTGAAGTCAATTGTTATGTTGTCTATTGGTTATTTAAAAGGAATTTACCAATATACACAAAATCTTTCACTTGATCTACCGAAATACTACACAAAAGACGAAGGAAATGGAATTACATCGATATGGGTTGAAGTTGATGACAAGCTTCCAAAGGACAAAGCGACATTCCTAATCTCCAACATCTATGCGGATGATGCCGGTGAATATGGTATGCTTGGTTCAGTCACAAATGATTCTGGACTTGTTGAGATTCCAAAAT
>NZ_JAVRQI010000008.1:0-236368 GCF_031854425.1 Paracoccus broussonetiae
CCGGATCCTCGCCAACAAGCACAACCGCAAGACCGGGAACAATTCCCAAACCAGAAAGCTCGGTGACGTGGTCCGCGACGCGGCCACGGATCGCAGCGGCAAATGCCTTGCCGTCGATGATGTTCGTCATGCCGCGACCTCCAGTCGTTCGGCGGCCTCGGCAAGCCCGTGCCAGATCGTGCCCGCGGCCGAGCGCATGCCCAGGATCGCAAGCCGGTTTTCGGCACGGCGGATGACGAAGATGCTCATATGGTGAAAGCCGGTCCGCGTGGCCGAACCGGCGCCGAAGCGCCCGGCATCGACATTGACCAGCCGTTCCAGCAGCTGGACGATGGCGGGGGCGGGCCCCTCGGCCTCGAAGGCCACGAAGCCGTCGGTCTGTTCGGTCACCGAGGCGCCGGGCGCGCGGGTTGCGATCTCGGCGGCAAAATCCGTCTCGGCGCGGCCCGGACCCTCAACCATCCATTGTTCGGGACCGGTCCAGAACGCGGCAATGCCATCCGCCTCGACCCATTCGCCCGGTCCCGGCAGGGGCAAGGCGGGGGCCGAACCGCCGCGGCGCAGCGCCACCGAGGCAAGCGCGAGGTCAGAATTCTCGGCCAGCGACAGCCCCCCGAAGCGGGCAGTGCGCGGCGTGGGCGCCCCGAGGGCACAGATCGGTTGCAGGTCAGTCACGCAGACGCACTCCTTCGGGGTCGACGAAATGGGCCGAGACGACGCGCATGGCGACGCTTTGCCCTTGCAGCGGGTTTGCGGCGACGATCACCTCGCCCATGCGCTCCGCGCCATTTTCCAGGTAGCCAAGGCCAATGGCCGAACCGACATGCGGCGAGAAGCAGGCCGAGGTGATCCAGCCCTGATCCGTCGCCGTGCCCTGCGCCGCGCCTTCGGTGAAAAGATGCGAACCCGCGACCACCGGTTCGCTGGCATCAACAGGTTGCAGCCCGACCAGCACGCGCCGTTCGGCGACCATGCCCGCGCGCCGCGACATCACCGCGCCGATCGAGTCTTTCTTGGTGCTGACCATCTTGCCCATGCCCAGCATCTGTGCGGTGGTCTGGCCGTTCAGCTCATTCCCGGCGGCATGGCCCTTTTCGATCCGCATGACGCCAAGCGCCTCGGTGCCGTAGGGGGTGGCGCCCAGATCAGCGCCTTTTTCGATCAGCCGGGCCATAAGCGCGTGGCCATAGCGGGCAGGAACCGCGACCTCATAGGCCAGCTCGCCCGAGAAGCTGATACGGAACAGGCGCGCACGCAACCCACCGCAAACCGTCAGGGGTGCGCAGGCCATGAACGGGAAGGCCTCGTTCGACAGGTCGAACCCGTCCACCACGCGCTCGAGCAGTTTGCGGGCATTCGGTCCCGCGAGCGATATCTGCGCCCAGGCGTCGGTGGTCGAGATCAGCTGCACATCCAGATCCGGCCACAGGCCTTGGCGGCAGAACTCCATATGGCGATAGATGGTGCCGGCATTGGCGGTGGTCGTGGTGACGACGTAGTGATCCTCGGCCAGACGGGCACAGGTGCCGTCGTCCCAGGCAAAGCCGTCCTCGCGCAGCATCAGGCCATAGCGGACCATGCCGACTTTCAGGCTTTTCATCGCGTTGGCATAGACGCGGTCCAGGAATTCGGCCGCATCGGCCCCCTGCACGTCGATCTTGCCCAGCGTGGTCACGTCGCAGATGCCAACGCCCTTGCGGGTGGCCAACACCTCGCGATCCACGGTCTGGCGCCAGGTCGTCTCGCCCGGCTGCGGGAAGTATTGCGCCCGCATCCATTGCCCGACCTCGACAAAGACCGCGCCCTGTGCCTTGGCCCATTCATGGGTGGGCGTCAGGCGGCGGGGCCGGAAATGCGGCCCGGTATCGCCTCCGCCCAGAACCGACAGGGAAACCGGGGTATAGGGCGGGCGGAAGATCGTGGTGCCGGTCTGGTTGATGGTCCGACCGGTCAGTTCCGCCATGACCGCCAGCGCCGTCACGTTCGCAGTCTTGCCCTGATCTGTGGCCATGCCCAGCGTGGTCCAGCGCTTCAGATGTTCGACCGGACGCATGTTTTCCTGATGCGCCAGCTTGATGTCCTTGACGGTGACGTCATTCTGGAAATCGACCCAGGCTCGGCCCTTGCCAGGGACATGCCAAAGGGGGTGCTGGTTCTGCGCCGCGTCCTCGGCCTTGGGCAGGTCGGGCAGGGTGGCGGTGATGCCAAGCGCCTCCAGCGCCGCGCGCGCGGCTTCCGCCCCCGAGGCCAGAGCCTGCGTGGTCGTGCCCTTGCCCGCCGCAGCGCCTGCGATGGTCAGGCCCGGGACATTGCCGTCTTCCGCCAGGAAGGCCTGCGCGGCGTCGTCCCATTGCGGGCGACCGCGGTGATGCGAGGCAAGATGCAGGTTCGGGTTCCATCCGCCCGTGACGCCAAGCGCGCCGCAATCCAGCCATTCGGACTTGCCGCCCTGCGTGATCTCGATCCGGGTCAGGCCCAGGCGGCCCTTGCTGCCCGTCACATGCCCGCCGGCGATGGTGCGATAGCCACCCTGCGACGCCGCGCCGCTGCGGGCATCGATCACGGCTGCGATCTCGACCCCCTTGACGGCCAGATCCAGCGCGGTGCGATGGCCGTCGTCATTGTTGGTGAAGATCGCGACGCGCTTGGCCGGGCTGACCGCCCACCGGTTGGCATAGGCCCGCATCGCACCCGCCAGCATGATGCCGGGGCGGTCGTTGTCGGCAAAGGGAATGTGGCGCTCGGTCGCGCCGGCGGCCAGGATGGCGCGCCGCGCGGTGATCTTCCACAGGGTCTGGCGCACGCGCTTACCCGGCACCGCAAGATGGTCCGACACACGCTCGACCGCGCCATAGACGCCGTCGTCGAAGGCGCCCCAGACCGTGGTCCGGCGCATGACGCGCAGATTCGGCAGGCTGGCGAATTCGGCCTCGACACCGGCGATCCAGTCGGGGGCCGGCATCTCCAGCGGGTTGCTTTCGGCAAGCAGGCGGCCGCCGAGGCGGAAATCCTCGTCGGCGAGGATCACGCGGGCCCCGCTGCGCGCCGCCGTCAGCGCCGCCGCAAGCCCGGCCGCACCGCCGCCGATCACCAGCAGGTCGCAATGCAGATAGCCCGCGTCATAGCTGTCCGGATCGGCCTGATGGGTCAGGCTGCCCAGCCCCGCCGCGCGGCGGATCATCGGCTCGTACAGCTTCTCCCAGAAGGCCTTCGGCCACATGAAGGTCTTGTAATAGAAGCCCGCCGCGAAGAAGGGCGACATCAGGTCGTTGACCGCCAGCAGGTCGAAGCTGAGCGAGCCGACGCGGTTCTGGCTTTTCGCCTCAAGCCCGTCGAACAGCTCGGTCACGGTGGCGCGGGTGTTCGGCTCTTGCCGGGGGCCGCTGCGCAGCTCGACCAGGGCGTTCGGCTCCTCGGAACCCGAGGAAAAGACGCCGCGCGGGCGGTGATACTTAAAGCTGCGGCCCATCAGCCGCACGTCATTGGCCAGCAGCGCCGAGGCCAGCGTATCGCCCGCATGGCCCTGATAGGTCTTGCCGTCGAAGGTAAAGTTCAGGCTGCGCGAACGATCCACCAGCCCACCGGAAAGCCGCGTCATGCCGCACCGCCCTTCTTCACGTCGCTGGCCAATTCCGCGCCCAGGATTTCATGCGTCAGCGTGTTGCGGGTCACGACCAGCCACGAGCGGTCGCCCTGTTCGTGGAACCACAGTTCGCGGTGGACGCCTGCGGGGTTGTCCCGCAGGTGGACATATTCATGGAAGCGTGCGGCCGCGTCCGCGGCCATGCCATCGGGCCGGTCCAGCAGCGAGGCATCGCCCAGATAGCTGAATTCCGAAGAATCGCGCGGGCCGAGAAGGGGATGAGGGATCAGCATGTCGGGTTTCGGTCCAGGATTGCGCTCAATGCAGGTTGGGCGTCGCGCCCATGCCTTTTTCGTCGATGGGATAGCCGCGCTCGAACCGATCAAGGCGCAGGAAGCGCGCGGTTTCGTGCGGGGTGTCGGTTGCGAGCAGATGCGCGAAGGCATAGCCGCTGGCCGGTGTCGCCTTGAAGCCGCCATAGCACCAGCCGGCATTCAGGTAGAGGCCCTCGACCGGGGTCTTGTCGATGATTGGACTGCCGTCCATCGACATGTCCATGATCCCGCCCCAGATGCGCAGCAGGCGCGCGCGGCCGATCATCGGCATCAAAGCCATGCCGCCCTGGGCCACGTCCTCGACCACCGCCATGTTGCCGCGTTGGGCGTAGGAGTTGTAGCCGTCGATATCGCCGCCAAAGACCAAGCCGCCCTTGTCCGACTGGCTGACATAGAAATGGCCCGCGCCAAAGGTGATGACACCGTCGATCGTGGGCTTCAGCCCCTCGGACACGAAGGCCTGCAGCACGTGGCTTTCGATCGGCATCCGCATCCCGGCCATCGCCATGACGCGCCCGGTCGAACCGGCGACCGCAACGCCGACCTTGCCCGCCGCAATATAGCCGCGCGAGGTTTCAAGGCCGCGAAGACGCCCGTTCTCGATCCGCATGCCGGTGACTTCGCAGTTCTGGATCAGGTCGACACCGGCCCGATCCGCGCCACGGGCATAGCCCCAGGCGACGCCGTCATGGCGCGCGGTTCCGGCGCGACGCTGCATCAGCCCGCCCTTGATCGGGAAACGGGCATTGTCGAAGTTCAGCCAGGGATACATGGCGCGTACGCCGGCCTGGTCCAGAAGCTCGGCATCGGCCCCGGCAAGCCGCATCGCGTTCCCGCGCCGGCGATAAGCGTCGCGCTGCGCGTCGGTATGCAGCAAGTTCAGAATGCCGCGCTGGCTGACCATCGCGTTGAAGTTGAATTCCTGCTCCAGCCCTTCCCAGAGCTTCATCGAGAATTCATAGAAGGGCTCGTTTCCCGGCAGCAGGTAGTTCGAGCGGATGATCGTCGTGTTCCGCCCGATATTGCCCGAGCCGAGCCACCCTTTCTCCAGGACCGCGATGCGCGCCTTCCTGAAGGTGTTCGCCAGATAATAGGCGGTCGCAAGACCATGTCCGCCGCCACCCACGATCACATAATCATAGGCGGGTTGCGGATCAGGATTGCGCCAGATTGGCTTCCAGCCCTTATGGCCGGTCAGCGCCTCCTTGATGACCCTAAGCCCCGAATATCTCACGGTTCCTGCTTTCTCGCTTCGTTGTCCTTGACCTTCAGATTAGCCCCGGCAAGGGGCGTTCGTTTGCCCTTGGGGGACAGGTTCTTGCCTGTTGCGGACAGGCCGGGATATATTTTCGTGAAGACGAGGTTTCGCCATGCCCACGACCCCGCCAGCGCCCCTGCGCGTCGGCTTCATCCTGACGCGTGATTACTCGCTGATGTCGCTGACCTCGGCGGTCGAGCCGCTGCGCGCGGCGAATCATCTGGCTGGGCACGAGCTTTACCGGCCCGGCTATTACTCGGTCGAAGGCGGCTTCTCGGCCTCGACCTCGGGCGGGGGGTTCCCGACGCTGCGGCTGGCCGAGGCGGGGCCGATGGATCTTGCCTTTGTCGTCGCCGGTGGCAATCCGCTGCGATATGAGGATGCGGCGCTGGCCCGTGGCCTGCGGTCCCTGCAGGCGGGCAAGGTCCGGCTGGGCGGGATTTCCGGCGGGGCCGCAATCCTGGCACGTCTGGGGCTGATGGAGGGGCGGCGCTTCACCCTGCATTGGGCCCATATCGATGCGCTGGCCGAGAACATGCCCGACCTGCTGATCGACCGCGCCCTGTATGTCGTGGACCGCGACCGCTATACATGCGCGGGAGGCGTCGCGGCGCTGGACATGATGTGCGCGCTGATCGCCCGCGACCACGGGGCCGAATTTGCCCGCAGCGTCGCGGACTGGTTCATCCACCCCCGCACCCGCGGCGCGGACGAGCCGCAGCAATCCCCGACCGCGGAACGGTTCGACCTGCGCCATCCGATGTTGGCGGCGGCGGTCGACCTGATGTTCAGCCACCTGTCCGACCCGCTTTCGCCCGGACAGCTTGCCGCGCAGGCCGGGTGCAGCCCGCGCCAGTTGCAGCGGTTGTTCAACGATCAGCTTGGCTGCTCGATGATGCAGTTCTATCGCGAGATGCGGCTGAAAAAAGCCGACGAGCTGATCCAGCAAAGCGCGTTGTCGGTCCTGGACATCGCGCTGATCACCGGCTTTGTCAGCGCCGCGCATTTTTCCCGATGCTTTGCAGAACGATACGGGATGACACCCAGCCGTCGCAGGCAGGGCGCGCGCCCCGGCAGGGCATCGGCCTGATCCCTTCCGCAGCCCGCGTGGACTGGCCGGGAGAGGAAAATAATATTCCTGAGCGTAAGTTTTTCTTGCCTGTCGGGGCCTTTCGGCACAGCCTTTCCGCAAGGGCGAAACGCGACGAATTGACGCAGTAAGGCTGGAAAATCCAACTGCGCGCCGCATGAGCTCCAGCGGGAACGACGGTCCGAGAAACGAGGCCGCGGCCCTGAAAACGATAACAATGGGGAACTGTCTGATGGAGAGGGTGTCATGTCTTCGGTATCTACCGAGACGTCTTCGGCTGCGACGGAGGATCAGGGCTCACTGATCCGCTCGCTCAGCTGGAAAGGCGCGTTCTGGATCGCGGCGGGCGTGCCGCCGCTGGTCCTGTTTTCGATCGGAGGGATCGCCGGAACCACCGGCAAGGTCGCCTTCGTGGTGTGGACCGTGTCCATGCTGATGGGGTTCCTGCAATCCTTCACCTATGCCGAGATGGCGGGCATGTTCGGCAACAAGTCGGGCGGCACCTCGGTCTATGGCGCGACCGCCTGGTTGCGCTATTCCAAGCTGATCGCGCCGCTGTCGGTCTGGTGCAACTGGTTCGCCTGGTCGCCTGTCCTGTCGCTTGGCTGCGCCATCGCCGCCGGCTATGTGCTGAACGCGCTGTTCCCGGTGCCACTGGCGACCTCGCAGCCGGTGCTGGACTGGGTCACGGCCCATCTGGCCAGCCTGCCACCGGGCAGCCCGCGCGTCGCAGAATACCTGGCCGCCAATCCCGCGATCCCCGAGGCCGATGCGATCCGGTCGCTGCTGACCACCGATGCGGTCGCCGCACTGACTCCCGCGATCCGGACCTGGTCCGCGCTGGAACTGCCGATCCCCGGCCTTGGCTCGCTGCACCTGAACGCGACCTTCGTGATCGGGACGGTGCTGATGCTGCTGATCATTGCGATCCAGCACAGGGGGGTGTCCTCGACCGCGGTGGCGCAGAAATGGCTGGCGATCATCGTGCTGGTGCCGCTGCTGCTGGTCGGTCTGGTGCCGATATTCTCCGGAGCGATCGACTATTCGAACGTCACTGCGCTGGTCCCGCCCACCGCCGCCTATTCAGGCGAAAACGGGGCTTGGAATGTCGGCGGCTGGACGCTGGTTTTGGGCGGGCTTTATATCGCGGCCTGGTCGACCTATGGGTTCGAAACGGCGGTCTGCTATACCCGCGAACTGCGTGATCCGCGGCGCGACACGTTCAAGGCGATCTTCTTCTCGGGCCTGCTTTGCTGCGTGTTCTTTATCTTGATCCCCTTCTCGTTTCAGGGCGTCCTGGGGCTGGAGGGCATGCTGGCGCCGGGCATCATTGACGGCACCGGCGTGGCCGAGGCGCTTGGCGGGATGATCGGGGCAGGGCCGGTGATCGCGCAACTGTTCACCATCCTGATGATCCTGGCGCTGTTCCTGTCGATCATGACCGCGATGGCGGGATCCTCGCGCACGCTGTACCAAGGCTCGCGCGATGGCTGGCTGCCCCATTACCTGGGCCATGTGAACGAACAGGGCGCGCCGACCAGCGCAATGTGGACCGACTTTGCCTTCAACCTGTTCCTGCTGGCGCTGGCCTCAGATGCGAGCGGATATTTCTATGTCCTCGCGATCTCGAACGTTGGCTACATCATGTTCAACTTCCTGAACCTGAACGCCGGCTGGATCCACCGTATCGACAGCCCGCATCTGCCGCGGCCTTGGAAGGCACCGGTGCTGCTGATCGGTCTGAACACGGTGCTGGCCTTCGTCAACGCGCTGTTCCTGGGCGCGGGTGCCAAGGTCTGGGGCTATTCCAACGCGCTGGTCTCGGGGCTGATCTTTGCCGCGCTGATCATCCCGGTCTTCTGCTGGCGACACTACATCGTTGACAAGGGTCGCTTCCCGAAAGAAGCGATGGAGGATCTGGGTCTCAGCAATGACGATACCAGCCTTGGACCGCGGCGCGCCGGCATCCTGCCCTATCTCGCGCTGATCGCCGGGGCTGTGCTGGTGGCGTGGGCGAACTGGTTCTTTGTGCTGCCCACGTAAATCAAAGGGGCTGGCCTCAAGGGCCAGCCCCATCCAGACACGGCCGGGCGTCTCAGTCCGGATAGATGCCCGGAGAGGTCGGCGCCCCGTCGTCAAAGCGCGACAGATAGTCGACGATCATCGGGCGGTTGACCAGGAAGCCCTTGTAGGTAGCCAGATCCTCGGGCAGGTCACGCAACACGCGGTGGAACCGGCGCCCCCATTTCGGCACCGTCACCAGGTCCTGCAACGAAATCAGATAGCAGCGGATCGGAAAGGCCAGCCCGTTCGAACGCGGCAGCCGCCAGAAGGACTGCAGCTCGACTCGCAGATACTGTTTCTGTCCCAGGTTTTCGGGGGTCAGGCTGCGCTTTTCCGGGCCCCATTCGGGATAGGTCTCGGGGCTGGTGTCCAGCCGTGGATTTACCGTCATGGTCCAGTTCAGCCGCCGCGCGGGCGTGTCCTGGCGGACGTTCAGCAGGAATTTCAGTGCCCGCTGAAAGATCCCCATCTCGGCTGCGCGCGGCACCGGGGCGTGCCATTCGAAGAAATTCATGCCGATGTCGAAGTCCAGGCTCCAGTCCGCCTGGCTTGTGACCATGCCGGCATCCATCCACAGGTTGCCCTCGCGCTGGTCCAGAACCGCGAAATCCCCCTGGGTCTGGCGGGTGATGTATTCCATCGGGCCATAGGGCAGGGTGGATTCGTCAAGGAAGGTGAAGGTCTCGTCGATCCCCAGCGGCCTGTTGATCCAGCGCCAGCGGTCCCCGTCACGATGCAGTTCGAAATGTTCGGGGTAATCCTCGGCCTTGCTGGTCATGATCAGTTCCAGCAAGTCCCAGCCGGCCAGCGTCATGTGCGGCAACGACTGGCAGCGGCCCGGATCGCGCATCAGGGTGATGGCGCGGTCTTCCATCTCGGCGACGTAATGTTCGTCGACGTCGAAGCGGGCCTGAAAGACACTCCCATCTGGGCCGCCCTTATGCGGCTCCATATTGACCGAATACATGTATTCGTCCCGGTCGAAGGGGAACGGGAAGCGTCGGATTGCGGCGGGAGAGTTGCAGTAGCTGTAATCGCCGCGGAAGGTCTCTTTGTTGAATTGCATGATCATCACGGGGATTCCCTATCGGTCGATGGTCAGAAGCCTGCCCCGGAATCGGGAAACGCAGGGCATGATCTTGCGCTTGCGTTCCTCGGGTTCCAGCCAGTGGTCGTGATGGTCGATCGTCCCGTCGCAGGATAGGACGTCGGTTTCGCATTGCCCGCAGGCACCGCCGCGACACAGCCATGGTGCATCGATCCCCGCGGCTTCAAGTGCCTCGAGCATGCTTTGATGCGGGCCGACGGTCAGGGTACGGTTGGATCGCGCACAGGCGACCTCGAAAGGTTCGCCCGGTGCGGGTGCAAGGAATTCCTCGGCATGCAGGGTGTCGCCCGGCCAGCCAAGCGCGGCGGCCGTGTCCAGCACCGTTTCGATCATCCGGGCCGAGCCGCAGACATACAGATGCGTGCCCAGCGGCTGTGCCGACAGGATCGCGTCAAGATCCATGCGCGAGCCTTCGCCGCTGACATGCAACCGGGTCGTGTCGGGCAGCATCGGCAGGGCCGCCAATTCGTCCCGCGCCCGGACCGCGTAATGCAGCTCATAGGCCGCGCCCAGCCGCGCCAGCTCCGGCAACTGAGCCAAAAAGGGCGTGATCCCGACCCCGCCCGCGATCAGCAGGTGCTTGCGCGCGGCCAGGTTCAGCGAGAACAGGTTCACCGCCGGCCCGATCTGCATCAGCATTCCGGGCTGGGCGTCACGATGCATGAACAACGAGCCGCCGCGGCCATGATCTTCGCGCTGGACGGCGATTTCATAGCCCGAGCAATCCAGCGGGTCCGAGATCAGTGAATAGGCATTGCGGCGCAGGACGGGACCGTCCTGCATCTCGACCATGACATGGGCGCCGCCGGAAAAGACCGGCAGGGGCGCACCTTCGGGATGTTCAAAGCGGAACCGCGTGATGCGGGGGGAAAGCGGTTCCTTGCGGGTCAGTTTCAAGGTTTGCATCAGATCCGGATCTCCACGGATTCAGGCACTTCGCCCGGTGTTTCGGCATCGATGCAGACGCCCTGGAACGCCCCCACCCGGCGCGAGAAATGGTCGCGCACATAAAGCGACCGCCCGCAGCCGGGGCAGATGTAGGGATCGACGGTCACATCCTCGGCCACGGTCTTGCAATGGACGCATTGCATCCGCCGTGCGGCGGTGCCGCGATGCTCGGCCTGGATCGCGCCCAGGGGCACGCCCGCCGACAGCAGTTGCGACTGGACCTGCGCGATCAGTCCTTCGGCCCCGGCCAGAAAGACCTGAAGGCCCATGCGCGCGTCGCCAAGCAGCGTCGCGATCGCCGGCGAAAGCCCGGCCGTAGACGAGGTTTGTAAAAGCCGCGCCGCCCCGCGCGCCTGCAGGGCGGGGGCGTGTTCGGCTGCATCGCACAAGACCACGCTGGCCTTGGACATCAGTTCGGGGGCGTCATCGGCCAGCGCAAGCAGGGCGGCTGCGCCGGATTTGTCCGCAACCATCAGCGCGGCCCCGCAGCGCCGCGTCTGAAGACGGGCATAACGGGGCCGGCTGGCAATCGGTGCAGGTGGTGGTGGGGTGGCGCTCATTCCAATCATCCCTGGCAGGTTGCAAAAGGCTGCCGGAGGGAGTGTCGGACGCCCCCCGGCCAGGGGGGCCTATCCTTTGGCGGTACGACGCTTCTTGTCGGGATCGAAGAAGGGCATGGTCCCGGTCGTCGCGGCGATCTGGCCATGCGTCTCGCAGTTCACGGTCAGCTTGGTCCCGTCATTGGCGCAGTCGACCGGCAGGCGCGCGATCGCGACGGTCCAGTTGTTCAGCGGAGAATGCATGGCCTGAGTCACGACGCCGATCTGCTTGCCGTCGCGCAGGACCGGAGCGCCGTTTCCGGGAACCTTGTCGCCTTCCAGCTTCAGGCCCCAGATCTTGAAACGTTCCTTGCCCTTCAGGCGGTAATGTTCGTCGGCGCCGCGGAAGCCCTGCTTGCCGGGCGAAACGGTGAAGTCCAGCCCCAATTCCCACAGCGTGTCGCCGCCGGGCTGATCCGCAAAGGGATACATCTCGGAGTTGTCGTAGGGGAAGAACAGCAGGTAGCTTTCAGTCCGAAGCATGTCGAGCGTGGTGAAGCGGCAGGGGATGATCCCCATCTCGGCGCCTTCCTCAAGGATGCGGTCCCAGACCATCGGCGCGTCCTGGCCGCGCACGAACAGTTCATACCCGCGCTCGCCGGTATATCCCGTGCGCGAGATCATTGCGGGCTTGCCGAACAGCGAGGTCTGCAGATGCGCGAAATAGGGAAGCTCGCGGATGCCCGGCACATGCTTGGCCAGATAATCGACGGCCAGCGGCCCTTGCAGCGACAGGTCATGCAGGTTGTCGTCAAAGCGGATCGCGACATCGCGGCCATTTGCCGCCATGCTCAACTGCTCGAACCCCTGGCCCGAGCCGTGGACGACCATGAAGGCGTTCGGGCCGGTCCGATAGACGACGCAATCGTCGACGAACTTTCCGGCGTCGTTCAGCATCGTGGCATAGACCGAACGGCCCGGCATCAGCTTTTCCATGTTCCGCGTCGTCGCGCGGTCAATGACGTGGCTGGCGGCGGGGCCGGTGATATGGACCTTTTTCAGGCCCGAGACGTCCATCAGCCCGGCTTTGGTGCGGATGGCCATGTATTCGGCATCAGGGTCGCCCTTGGCATAGGACCAGGCGGTGCCCATGCCGCTCCAGTCCTCAAGCTCGGACCCAAGCGCGCGGTGGCGATCGGCAAGGGTCGAGAAGCGCCAGGATGCTGTCATGTTCTTTCCTCCGTGTTGTCTCTGACTCCGCGCCCGTCTCAGGACCGCGGCCGTTCCTTTTTCGGGTCGTAATGCGGGAAGGCGGTGATGCGCGCGGGCAGGCGCTTTTGCTGCCCGTCAAGCTTGCCGACCTCGATCGTGGTGTCCTCGGTGGCATGGGTCACATCGACGCGGGCCAGCGCGATCTGGCTGTCCAGCAACGGCGACCACATTGCCGAGGTGATTTCGCCCACCTGCGCGCGCCCGACATGCAGGCAGTCGCCGTGATGGGCGGGAATGCGGCTTTCGATCACCAGCCCGACCAGCTTGGTTCGGGGGGTTTCCTTGCGCCGGATCAGCGCCTCGCGCCCGACGAAATCGTCGGTCTTGGATTTCAGCGGCACGGTGAAGCCCACGCCCGCCTCGAACGGGTCGGTCTGGTCGGTGAATTCGTAATCGGCAAAGACCAGTCCCGCCTCGATCCTGAGCAGGTCCAGCGCGGCAAGGCCCATTGGCTTGATCCCGCGCGGAGCGCCCGCCTTGAACACGGCTTCGAACAAGGCCGCGCCGTCCTTCGGGTGGCAGAATATCTCATAGCCCAGTTCGCCGGTATAGCCGGTGCGCGAGACGACGACCGGCGCGCCTTCGGGGCCGCCGACGCGACCGGGCGTCCAGCGGAACCAGCCCAGTTCCTGGATCGCGGTCTGGTGCGGCGCGGTCCAGATCACTTCGTCCACAAGATCGCGACTTTTCGGACCCTGAACCGCGAGGTTGTGCAGCTGGTCGGTCGAGGAGCGGATCATCACGTTCAGGCCAAGCGCCTCGGCCTGTTCGCGCATCCATTCCCCGCCGTAATCGCTGCCGCCGATCCAGCGGAAGCGATCCGGACCCATGCGGAACAGCGTGCCGTCGTCGATCATGCCGCCATGCGGATAGCACATCGCGGAATAAACGACCTGGCCATTGCCCAGCTTCTTTACGTCCCGCGTCAGCACCCATTGCATCAATGCCTCGGCATCGGGGCCGGTCACCTCGAACTTGCGCAGGGCCGACAGGTCCATCGCCACCACGCCTTCGCGGCAGGCGCGGTATTCCTCTTCCGGGCTTGAATTCGGGAAGGTGCTGGGCAGCCAGAAACCCTTGTATTCGACGAAATCGCGGGTCAGCGCGGCGAACTGGTGATGGAAGGCGGTCTGGCGGGTCATGATTGGCTCGGAATCCGGCATGGGGCGCCAGGCGACGGCGCGTTGGAACCGCTCATTGGCGGCATAGCTGCGGACATGGATGTCGCTCAGGTGCCAACCATTGGCGGGAGAGGTGTCATCCGGGCAGGCCGAGGATACGCAGACGATATCGGTCAGCGCGCGCATCAGGACGTAATCGCCGGGCCGAGACCACGGCTCGTCCGTCATCAGCACGCCATGCGCGTCGATCCAGGTGTTGAAGAAGAAGTTCGCGGCCATCCAGCCTTTGCGCGGATCGACGCCATATGGCTTCAGTGCGGCATTGAAGTTGTCCGAGCAGTTGGCGTGCCCCGGATATCCGATATCGTCGTAATACTTGGACGCGCAGGCCATGGCAAAGGCATCGTGCCGGCCACAGGTGTCCTGCACGACCTCGATCAGCGGCGTCATGTCCTGGTCGAAATATTTCGAATGCAGGCCCGGCATCGCATAGCTGTGGCCAAGGATCGTCCGCGTCGTGGTGACGTCCAGAGGGTTCTGGATGCCGCGGTCAAGCTTCCTTGCGTCGAAGCACTGGAAATCGGTGCATTGGCGTCCGTCGACATCAAGGACCTGGATATATTCACCGGCACGGACCAGATAGGCGCTGGCCGTCGCGGACTTGATGCGGATGTCCAGGATCGGGTCGGCCAGCGGGTCGGGCAGTTCGAAACCCTGCATCGCGCGGGGCCGCGCGCGCCGGATCAGCAGCGTCAGGGGGGTCGCGGTTTCGCCGCTTTCCGGATCCATCGGATCGGCAGGGGCGGCGACGATCAGCCAACCGGGCTGGGTCGCGGTGAACTCGACCCGGTCGCCGGCGGGGCTGTCCGCCCCGAAAACCACGGTGGCGCAGGGCTTGCCAAGATCGATGCCGCGCGCGGCGATGCCACGGCGAAGCCGCGTCAGGCTTTCTTCGCCCGACGTCAGCGCGCGACGCAGACCGTGGGGTTCGTCCTGCGCGGGAACACCCAGGACCGTGCCATCGGTCCGCCCGTCCATTCCGGCGGCGATGATCTCAGCCCGCTGGGCGCCTTCGGCATTGATGACGGCGACGTGGTCGCCCTCGGCCAGCGCCAGAAGTAGTCCGCCGGCACCGGGGACGGTGTGGCGTTCTTCCGTCGGGGCCTTGCCCACCGCCGATGCCACGCGCAGCCCACTGGGCTGCGGTGGACCGGGACGGAACAGGCGGGGATAGGTGACGCTGGTCATTGCACCATGCCTTGCAGAAAAAGAGGAGCGGTGGGGAACCTCCGCTCCAGTAAGGGATCAGTTGCGAAGATAGGCTTCCATCGAATCGTCCAGCGCATCCTTCCACGGCGTGTGGTGCGGGGGCGCCATCGTCCCGGTGATGACCGAGCGATACGAATGGTTGCGGAAGCCCATGATGTCGTCGACCTTGTGATGCTTCCATTCATAGAAAGCCTCGCAGGCGCCATCGACGTCGAAATTGGGATAGTCGGTTTCGGCGATCAGTTCCTTGACGTAGTCGCCCTGATACTTGATCGCGTATTTCACGTCCTCGCCCGCTTCCTCGCGCGCCTCGCGCTCGGCCACGTCGGACATCATGGTCTGCTTTTCGTCCGGGACCTGGATCCGGTCCAGGATGATGTCGCGGACATACCAGGCCTGGGCGTCGAACATGTTGAAGGTGAACCACTGGTCCTGCATGCCCAGATAGAACAGGCGCGGGTTGTGGACATAGACGACCCCCTTGTAGAGATCAGCCGCCGCCAGGCGGTTCGCCGTCTTCAGCCGGAGGTCATCGGGCAGGAAAGGGAAGTAATGCCTGTAGCCGGTGCACAGGATGATCGAGTCGATCGCCTTGCTGCTGCCATCGGTGAAATGTGCGGTCTTGCCCTCGACCCGGACAAGCGCGGGCTTTTCTTCCCAGTTGTCGGGCCAGGCAAATCCCATCGGCGCCGAACGATAGCAAGAGGTCACCGATTTCGCGCCGTATTTCCAGCATTGCGAACCGATATCCTCGGCCGAATAGGACGAGCCGACGACCAGCACGTCCTGCCCTTCGAATTCGCGCGCGTCGCGGAAGTCGTGGGCATGGGTGATGCGGCCGTAGAATTGCGAGAAACCAGGATACTCCGGCACGTTCGGGCTGGAGAAGTGGCCTGACGCGATAATGACGTTGTCGAAGCGTTCCTTGTAGACATGGTCGTTCGCCATGTCGTGCACGGTCATGGTGAAATCGTCGTTCTCGGCATCGTACTCGACCCAGCGGACCACGGTGTTGAAGCGGATCCAGTCGCGGACGCCGGCCTTCTTCACACGACCCTCGATATAGTCGACCATGACGGCGCGCGGCGGATAGGACGCGATCTGTTTGCCGAAATGTTCTTCAAAGGAATAGTCGGCGAATTCCAGACCTTCTTTCGGGCCGTTGGTCCACAGATAGCGGTACATCGAATTGTGGACCGGCTCGCCATGCTCATCGGTGCCGGTGCGCCAGGTATAGTTCCAAAGGCCGCCCCAGTTCGCCTGCTTCTCGAAGCAGACGATTTCGGGAATCTCGGCCCCTTTGCGGGCGGCCGACTGGAAAGCCCGGAGCTGGGCCAGCCCAGAAGGCCCGGCGCCGATGACGGCGACGCGTTGCGACATTTCAATCTCCCCGACTTTTGGTTTGGACCAGTTTTCGATTCCGATCCATTTGGTGTGATCCAATTGAGCGACCAATTTTTGCGTCGGTCAAGAATTTTTCCTCGGAGAATAATTAATGCGTCATATTTCGCCTTCCGAGACTATTTTTCGCGATCTAGGATCACGCGATGCGCACATCCCTTGCACAGCGTCTTTCGGTCAGCGGCAGCCTTCCGCGTGCGATGCGCAAGGCGCCCGATGCGGTGCCCATCGGTTTCCTGGCACCGCTGACCGGACCTTCGGCCCCCTGGGGGCGTCCGGGGCTGGAAGGCTGCCAGCTTTGGGCGGATTGGGTGAATGAACATGGAGGGTTAGCGGTCGGGGGGCTGCGCCTGCCGGTCCATATCGTGGCCCGCGATGCTGCGCTTTCGGATGCCGAAACGGTGATCGCCGCCCGCGAACTGGTCGAGCAGGCGGGGGCGCGGCTGGTCCTTGCGCTTGGCGGTGACAGCCTTGCCCCAGCCTTGCCCTGGCTGATGGCGCGCCGGGTCCTGACCACCACGTTGCTGCCGTTCGATCTGTCGCCCCATACACCCAGCCTGATCGCCCCGGCCGAGGTGCATCCGCTGTTTTCCGTTACCGGGGCCGAATGGCTGGCCGCGAATCGGCCCGGTTTCCGGCGGGTCGCGCTGTGCAGCCAGGATGACATGATGGGCCTGCCCTCGCTTGCCACCTATCGCGCGGCCTTTGCGGCCGAAGGGATGCCTGTCGTGCGCGAGATCCGCTATTCCCCCGAACGGCGCGATGCGGCCGCGATGGTGCAGGCCATGCTGGCCGCGGATCCACAGGTCCTGTGCTGGTGTTCGTCCGAGCCCCACATGGTTCACGCGCTGACCGAAGCCGCGTTCGAGGCCGGTTTCCGTGGTCCGATCCTGTCGTGCACCGGTGACAATTACAGACGGTTGGTCGGCGTCACCTCGACCGCCTTCATGCAGGATTTCATCTTCCAGTTTCCGGATTTCGACGATCCGCTGTTGAACGGGACCGCCTTTTTCTTTCGCCAGCCGCAGGCGTTCCATGCCGACTACCGCCAGCGATTTCCGGGCCATTGGTCGGCGGTCAGCTGGGAATACGCCTCGATCCTGGACCTCTGGCAATCGGCGGTCGAAATATGCGGCCGGACCGAGCCAATGGCGGTGCTGGACGCTATGAAGCGCGGCGGCCAGATGATGCAGGCATTCGGTCCCGCGCGTTGGTATGGGGATGCGCTGTTCGGCATCGACAATGCGCTGATCGGGTCATGGCCGGTGGTCAGGGTGGAAAACGGCACCGCGCGGATCCAAGAGTTCCGCTCGGTCCTGGATTGGCTGGGACGGCACGAAGCACTGCTGCTACGGGAAATGGCCAAGCTGGGGCTGCTGTGGCAGCAGCGTGCGCTTAGTCCTCCTGCATAAGCTGGCGCTGTTCGTCCATCAGCCCCTGCTGCACCAGGTCCAAGGCGCGCGCGATGTCGCGGTCCGAGATCGCCCCGACAAGTGCCGCGTAATCCGCGCGCAGGCGGACGATATTCTCGGGCGTCAGCCGCCGACGCTGCAATCCGGCGCGGTGGCGCTGGCGCCCGGCCTTGACCAGCAACCCATAGCAGGCCAGCAGCAGCGGGTTGCCGGTTCCTTCAGCCAGTTTCAGGCGGAACTCCTCTTCCAACCTGGCGAAGCGCGCGGGGTCAATGGCGGCTTCCATCCGCTGGACGATCTCGTTCAGTTGGTCGATGGCCGAAGGTGGCATGTGGATCAGCGCCAGCCGGATCATCTCGGGCTCAAGGATGCCGCGCATGACCTGCAAATGCAGCGGACCGGTCGCGGCGGCGATCGGGGCAGCCTCATCCCAGGTGCCGGGATCGGCGACATAGGAACCAGCGCCAGCGCGGCGGGTGATCAGGCCTTTGCGTGACAAAAGGTCCAGCGCCTCGCGCAGGGTATTGCGCGCGATACCCAGGCTGGCGGCCAATTCGCGTTCGGCCGGCATCCGGCTTCCATGCGGATATTCGCCCGAGGCGATGCGATGGCCCAGGGTTTCGGCGACCATCTGGACAGTGGAGCCCGAGGCGGGGGATTCCACCAGGGCCGTTGGAACATTGCGCGGCAAAGAGGTCACGTCGCCTCCGGGATGCTGGACAGCCCGATTGAAACCGGGCTGAACCTTTTGCGCAAGTGACGATGAACCAATTATACCAATTAAGTTCGCCGTCGTGGCTTCCGGGTCAGATATCCAGCGTGTTGTCGCGTTCCCATTGCGACAGATGCGCAGAATAAGTGTCCCATTCCTTGGTCTTCAGCTTGATATAGGCATTCGAGAACTCAGTCCCCATCGCCTCTTTCAGCTCGCTATCCGCGTCAAAGACCCGGATTGCGTCCAGAAGGTTCAGTGGCAGCTTGGGCGCGTCTTTGACGATGTGACCCTCGGCATACATGTCGATGTCCCAGCGCTTGCCCGGATCGGCCTTGGATTTCAGGCCGGAAAGCCCCGCTGCGATGATGACCGCCTGCAGAAGATAGGGGTTCACCGCGCCGTCGGGCAGACGCAGCTCGAACCGGCCGGGACCGGGGACGCGCACCATGTGAGTCCGGTTGTTGCCGGTCCAGGTCACCGAGTTCGGCGCCCAGGTCGCGCCCGAGCTGGTGCGCGGGGCGTTGATGCGCTTGTAGCTGTTGACTGTCGGGTTGCAGATCGCCGCCAGTGCCGAGGCGTGCTTCATGATCCCGCCCAGGAAGTGGCGGCCGCTGTCCGACAGGCGCAGCTCCTTGCTGTCATCGGCGAAGGCGTTCTTGCCGCTGGCGATGTCCCAGACCGAGATATGGGCGTGGCAGCCATTGCCCGTCATGCCCATGATGGGCTTCGGCATGAAGGTCGCGCGCATGCCGTATTTCTCGGAAATGGCACGCAGCATGAACTTGAAGAAGCTGTGCTTGTCGGCGGTCTTCATGGCCGAGTCGAACTTCCAGTTCATCTCGTACTGGCCGTTCGCGTCCTCGTGGTCGCACTGATAGGGTTCCCAGCCCATCTCGAGCATGTAGTCGGTCAACTCGGCCATCATGTCGAAGCAGCGCAGAACGACCTGCTGGTCATAGCAGGGCTTGACCGAGCAGTCCTTGCCGTCGAACAGCGCCTGGCCTTCGGGGGTCAGCAGAAAAAATTCGGGCTCGACGCCAGTTTTGACATCGAGCCCGAGATCTGCTGCCTGAGCCACCAAGCGGGAAAGCACATTGCGCGGTGCCTGGCTGAGATCCTCATCGTTCATGATACAACGAGCGGGAACCCAGGCGACCTCCTTTTTCCAGGGAAGCTGGACCGCGGCGGAGGGGTCTGGAACCGCCAGCATGTCCGGGTGGGCGGGGGTCAGGTCCAGCCAGGTGGCGAAGCCCGCAAAGCCGGCACCGTCCCTTTCCATGTCGGCAATGGCCTGCGCCGGCACGACCTTGGCGCGCTGCGCGCCCATCAGGTCGGTGAACGAGACCATGAAATACTTGATCCCATTCTCGCGGGCGAAGTTCGTCAGCCGGCTCGCCTTGCTTTTTTCATGATTGAATGTGCTGAGGTCGGTCATCTCTAATCCTGTTGGGTTGGTGGAGACGGCTCACTTTCGCCGTCTCTCATTCACATCAGAAGCCTGACTGACCGGGGATCCAGCTGGTCCCGGCAAGGGGCACACCCGCCATGGCGGCCGCTTCGATCGTCAGGGCGCAAAGGTCTTCGGGCTCCAGGTTGTGGACATGGCTCTTGCCACAGGCGCGGGCGATGGTCTGGCATTCCAGCGTCATCACGGCAAGGTAGTTGCGCAGACGGCGCGCCGCCTCGACCGGGTCCAGGCGCTTCATCAGCTCGGGATCCTGGGTGGTGATGCCGGCCGGGTCCTTGCCCTCGTGCCAGTCGTCATAGGCATCCGCCGTGGTGCCAAGCGCCTCGTATTCGGCGGCCCATTTCGGATCGTTCTCGCCCAGGGCGATCAGCGCGGCGGTGCCGATAGCCACCGCATCCGCGCCAAGCGCCAGCGCCTTGGCCACGTCTGCGCCCGAACGGATCCCGCCCGAGACGACCAGCTGGACCTTGCGGTGCATTCCCAGATCCTGCAGCGCTTTCACCGCGGGACGAATGCAGGCGAGGGTCGGCTGGCCGACGTTCTCGATGAAGACGTCCTGCGTCGCGGCGGTGCCGCCCTGCATCCCGTCCAGCACCACGACATCCGCGCCTGCCTTGACCGCCAGCGCCGTGTCGTAATAGGGGCGTGCGCCACCGATCTTGATGTAGATCGGTTTTTCCCAGTTGGTGATCTCCCGGATTTCAAGGATCTTGATTTCCAGGTCGTCCGGCCCGGTCCAGTCCGGGTGACGGCAGGCCGAGCGCTGGTCGATTCCGACCGGCAGGTTGCGCATGTTGGCGACGCGCTGGGTGATCTTCTGGCCCAGCAGCATGCCGCCGCCGCCCGGTTTCGCACCCTGACCCACCACGATTTCGATCGCGTCGGCGCGGCGAAGGTCGTCGGGGTTCATGCCATAGCGGCTGGGAAGGTATTGATAGACCAGCTTTTCGGAATGGCCGCGTTCCTCGTTGGTCATGCCGCCGTCGCCGGTCGTGGTCGAGGTGCCGGCCAGCGTCGCGCCGCGACCCAGGGCCTCTTTCGCGGGACCGGAAAGGGCGCCGAAGCTCATCCCCGCGATGGTGATCGGGATCTTCAGCTCGATCGGCTTTTTCGCAAAGCGGGTGCCGAGCACGACCGAGGTGTCGCATTTCTCGCGATAGCCTTCCAGCGGATAGCGGCTGATCGAGGCCCCAAGGAACAGCAGGTCGTCGAAATGGGGAACTTTGCGCTTCGCGCCGCCGCCACGGATGTCGTAGATGCCGGTATCGGCGGCGCGGCGGATTTCGGCGTTGATGCCGGGGGAATAGGTCCAGCTGTCACGCGGCAGGGTCTGCGGGGTTTTGTCCATGATGTCTCTCATCAATAGGCTCCGGCATGATCGACGTGGAAGTTGTAAAGCTTGCGGGCAGAACCGTAGCGCTTGAACTCCTCGGGCTTGGCATCGGCGCCCGAACGTTCCAGCAGGTCGCGCAGGATTTCCAGATGCTCGGGCCGCATTTCCTTTTCGATGCAGTCCGAACCCAGCGACTTGACCTTGCCGCGCACGAACAGCCGCGCTTCGTAAAGCGAGTCTCCCAGCGCGTCGCCGGCATCGCCCAGCACCACCAGGTTGCCCGATTGCGCCATGAAGGCGGACATGTGGCCGATATTGCCGTGGACGACGATGTCGATGCCCTTCATCGAGATCCCGCAGCGGGACGAGGCATTGCCCTTGATGACCAGAAGGCCGCCATGCCCGGTCGCCCCGGCATATTGGCTGGCATCGCCGTCGATGACGACGGTGCCCGACATCATGTTTTCGGCGACGCCCGGACCGGCCGAGCCGGTCACGCGGATCGTTGCCTGCTTGTTCATGCCGGCGCAATAGTAGCCGGTCGAACCCTTGACCGTCACCTCGATCGGGGCGTCAAGGCCGACGGCCACCGCATGGGCACCCTTCGGGTTCTCGATCACCCAGGCGGTCTGGTTGGTGGCCAAGGCCTGTCCCTGCAGGGTGCTGTTCAGTTCGCGCAGCGGCGTGTTCGCAAGATCGATGGTCTGCATCTCAGCGTTCCCAGAAATAGACGGTGGCGGGCTCGGGCTCCCAGACGCGGGCGTTCTCGATCCCCGGAAGATTGGCGAGCGCGCGGTATTCGGAACCGAAGGCGACGTAATCATCGGTTTCGGCCATCACGGCAGGCTTGCAGGCAATCGGATCGCGCACGACACCGAAGCCGTTCTTGGTCCCGACCACGAAGGTGAAGAAGCCGTCCAGATCCTCAAGCGTGCCTTCCAGCGCCTCGCCCAGGTTCGCGCCATCTGCGAGCCGCGAAGAGATGTAGCAGGCCGCGACCTCGGTATCATTCTGGGTCTGCGGGGCGAAGCCCTTCTGCGTCAGTTCGCGGCGTAGCTGGTTGTGGTTCGACAGCGAGCCGTTATGGACAAGGCACTGGTCCGCACCGGTCGAGAAGGGGTGTGCGCCCAGCGTCGTCACCGCGCTTTCGGTCGCCATGCGGGTGTGGCCGATGCCGTGGCTTCCTGCCATGTCGCGCAGGTGAAAACGATCTGCGACGTCCTTGGGCAGGCCGACTTCCTTGAAGATCTCCATCGAGTGGCCGGCGCCCATCACGCGGATACCCTTTTCGGCCATGAAGGCACGGGCCTGGGCCTCGGTCCCTTCGGGCAGCGTCAGGACGGCGTGGGTGTCCACGACCCGCATCGACACCGGCCCTTCAAGGGCGTGGGACAGCGCGGTGTCGAGACCGTGGAACGTCTCGTCCGGGGTGTCCGACTGGACGGTGATCTTCAGTTTTCCGCTGTGGTCGCCATAAATCGCGATCCCGGCGCTATCCGGGCCCCGATCGGTCATGGTGATCAGCATGTCGGTCAGAAGATCACCAAGCTTCGGGCGCAGGTCTTCCTTTTTGAGGAAGAGGCCAACAATGCCGCACATCCTTGTCTCCAGTGTTGCGTTGCGTCTTCCTATATAACCGCTAAGAAAATTAAATTCGCAACAGGAAAATTGATGGCGATGAAAAGGCGGCTGCGAAAAGCCGGTCTGCCCGATTTGGCGTCAGGGCAAAGCCCGCTCGGGCACGGGTTTGGCCCGCGCCTGAAAGGGCAATTCTGCCAACGAATTCACAGTGGAATTTCAGGAAAAGCAGGGTGGGGGACCGGAGTTTTCCGGTGCCGGAGGCATCGGCGCGGCTCAGCCGTGCTCGGCCAGCGTGCAGATGCCGTTTGCCCCTTTAGGCCCGGTATAGGACAGGCTGGACGAGCCGTCGGGATTGATCGAGATCGAGATCACGACCTTGCCGTGCTGGGCCTCATAGTAATTGTCGTTGAAGGTCTTCAGCTTGGCTACCTGCCCGTTCACATAGACCGGACCGCCTTCATCCGCGTGGACTTCGATCTTGCCGGGACAGGTGGCGTTGATCAGCGGGATATTTGCCGAAGCGGCGTGTGCCAGAACAAGCAGCGCGATGGTCACGGGAACAAGACGCATGACGATTCTCCCCAAAGGATGGGGAAAGGCTAGGTCGGCGCGTGCGAGGGTTCAAGCGTTGTCGGAAGGCGGGATGTCCCCGGCCGCTGGGGCCGGAGGCGGGGCAGGTCGAGTCGGGTCAGCCGGCGACGCAATCGGCGAAGTAGTGCATCCGCCCGTCTTCGCCGATCTCCTGAACCAGACCGTGGATGTCGGTTTCGAAGCCGGGGCATTCGCGCGCAAATTCGCGATTGAATTTCAGGTATTCCACGATCTTGCGGTTAAAGACCTCGCCCGGGATCAGAAGCGGGATGCCCGGCGGATAGGGGGTGACAAGGCTGGTGGTGATGCGCCCCTCAAGCTCGTCGATCGGCACGCGCTGCGTGGTTCGCTGGGCGATATGGGCAAAGGCGTCGCTGGGCTTCATCGCGGGGGTCAGTTCGCTCAGATACATCTCGGTCGACAGGACGGCGACGTCGTATTTCGCGTACAGCGTGTGGACGTGCTGGCACAGGTCGCGCAGACCCAGCTGTTCATAGCGGGGATGCTTCGCACAGAAATCCGGCATGGTCCGCCACATCGGCTGGTTGCGGTCGTAATCGTCCTTGAACTGCTGCAGCGCGGTCAGCAGCGTGTTCCAACGGCCCTTGGTGATGCCGATGGTGAACAGGATAAAGAAGCTGTAAAGCCCGGTCTTTTCGACCACGACCCCGTGCTCGGCCAGATATTTGGTGACGATCGAGGCCGGGATCCCCGTCTTCTCGAAGCGCCCGTCCAGATTCAGGCCGGGCGTGATGATGGTCGCCTTGATCGGGTCCAGCATGTTGAAGCCCGGCGCCATGTCGCCGAATCCGTGCCAGCTGTCCTCGCCATCGCGCTGGACGCCGTCGGCATCGGTGCGGCGCAGGACCCAGCTTTTCGTGCTGCCGATACCTTCCTCTTCCAGCTCGTCCGGTCCCCAGACCTGGAACCACCAGTCGTCATCGCCAAATTCGGCGTCGACCTTGCGCATGGCGCGGCGGAAATCCAACGATTCGGCGATGCTTTCCTCGACCAGCGCGGTGCCGCCCGGAGGTTCCATCATCGCCGCGGCGACGTCGCAGCTGGCGATGATCGAATATTGCGGACTGGTCGAGGTGTGCATCAGGTACGCTTCGTTGAACAGGTGCCTGTCCAGTTTAGTGTCCTGCGAATCCTGCACCAGCACATGGCTGGCCTGGCTGATCCCGGCCAGCAGCTTGTGGATCGACTGCGTGGCATAGGTCACGGAATGCTTGGTGCGCGGCCGCTTGCGGCCCATCGCGTGATAGGTGCCATAGAAGGGGTGGAAGGCGGCGTGGGGCAGCCATGCCTCGTCGAAATGCAAGTTTTCGACATAGCCGTCCAGCAGGCCCTTGATGACCTCAGTATTGTAAAGGACGCCGTCATAGGTCGATTGCGTCAGCGTCATGATGCGCGGTTTGACCGCCTCGGCGTCGACGCCGTCCAGCAGCGGGTTCGAACGGATCTTGGCCTTGATGGTCTCGATCTCGAATTCGCTGTAGGGAATCGGACCGATGATGCCGAAATGGTTGCGCGTCGGCTTCAGGAACACCGGAATCGCGCCGGTCATGATGATCGAATGCAGGATCGACTTGTGGCAGTTGCGGTCAACGACGACCACGTCGCCCGGCGCGACCGTGTGGTGCCAGACCATCTTGTTGCTGGTCGAGGTGCCGTTCGTCACGAAGAAGCAGTGGTCTGCGTTGAAGATCCGCGCGGCGTTCCGTTCAGAGGCGCCGATCGCGCCATTATGGTCCAGAAGCTGGCCCAGCTCCTCGACCGCGTTGCAGACATCGGCGCGCAGCATGTTCTCACCATAGAACTGGTGGTACATCTGCCCGATCGGGCTTTTCAGGAAGGCGACGCCGCCGGAATGACCGGGGCAATGCCAAGAATAGGACCCGTCTTCCGCATAGTCGAGCAGCGCCTTGAAGAAGGGCGGCTGGATGCCTTCAAGATAGCTTTTGGCCTCGCGGATGATGTGGCGCGCGACGAATTCCGGCGTATCCTCGAAGGCGTGGATGAAGCCGTGCAGTTCGCGCAGGATGTCGTTGGGCAGATGGCGCGAAGTCTTGGTCTCGCCATAGATATAGATCGGGACATCTGCATTCTTCCAGCGCACTTCCTCGATGAAGTTGCGAAGGTTGACGACGGCAGGGTCCAGATCGGGACCGGGGCTGAATTCCTCGTCGTCGATCGACAGGATGAAGGCAGAGGCGCGCGATTGCTGCTGCGCGAACTGGGTCAGGTCGCCATAGCTGGTGACGCCCAGAATCTCAAAACCCTCGCTCTCGATGGCCTCGGCCAAGGCGCGAATGCCCAGCCCCGAGGAATTCTCCGAGCGGAAATCTTCGTCGATGATGACGATGGGAAAGCGAAACTTCATGCAGGTCTCCTGACGGGAGGGCAGCCCTGCGGGAAGACACAGCATGTCACGGTTGCTCGTCCTCCTGCTCTGTCTGGTCGGGTTGGGTTCAAAGGGCCGTTTGTGCCATTGAGGGGGTGTCGTCAAGCCTGAATGACCGGGCAGGGCAAAAGCGGCGGATCCCCCCGGCGGGGCGTGCCGCAAATACCGCCGTGCACCCGCTTCGATAACGCGATTGTCACAGCCCGGCGGGGCGGTTCCGGGTTATCATTGGGCTCTGCGAAGGATCGCCCCCAAGCCGGGAGACGCACATGCTGATCTGTCGCCGCCACCTGATCGCGACCTTTGTCGCCCTGGCCTGCGGGCTGGGGTCCATTCCCGCCTTGGCCCATCACGGCTGGTCCTGGGCCGAGCCCGAGCAGTCGCGGATCGAGGGCACCATCGCCTCGGTCTCGATGAGCCCGCCCCATCCTTCGCTGCGCGTCAAGGCCACGGACGGGACGCTGTGGCAGGTGGATCTTGCCAACCCGAACCAGACCGCGCGCTCTGGCTTCACCCAGGATGTGGCGCCCGAGGGCGCGGCCATCGTCGTGATCGGAAACCGCAACAAGGACCGCGACCGACCGCACATGAAGGCGGTGCAGGTGGTAATCGACGGCAAGGTCTTCGACATCTATCCCGATCGCATCCGCAAGGATTAGCGCCTTGGACCAGCTCGCCGTCTGGATCGAGCATTGGACCCTGGCCGAGGCGCTGCGCCGACCCGGCGCACTTTATCCCTTGGTGAATGCGGCGCATGTGCTGGGGATTGGGCTGCTGCTGGGCGCGATCCTGCCCCTTGATCTGCGGCTGCTGCTGGGTGGGAGTACGCCCCTGCAGGTGCTGGCACCATTCCTGTCGCGCGCGGCCGGGATCGGTTTGACCCTGGCGTTGCTCACTGGCTTTGCACTGTTCGCGGTCAAGCCGCGGGAATATCTTGGAAATGGCGCCTTCATCTGGAAAATGGTGCTGCTATCGCTGGCACTGATCAATGTCGCGTTGCAGCACGTGAATCCGGGTTGGGCACGCGTGGTTCGGCATGGAACCGTCGATGCTCCGACCCGGATCCTGGCCGCCCTGTCGGTTCTGGCATGGCTGGGCTGCCTTGTGGCGGGGCGCTGGATCGGCTTTCTGTGACCCCGCCCGCTACTGTCGGATCAGCTTGCCAGCAGCTCCTCAGGCGTGAGCGAGGCCAGACCAAGCGCCGCCCCAACCGGGGGCGAGGTCAGCCGCCCCTCATGCGTCGCCAGTCCCGCGCGCAGATGGGGATCGTGCTGGATCGCGCGCCGCCAGCCGTGATCGGCCAGCGCGAGGACAAAGGGCAGCGTCGCGTTCCCCAGCGCCTGGGTCGAGGTCCGCGCCACCGCACCGGGCATGTTCGCGACGCAGTAATGGATGATGCCGTCCACCTCATAGATGGGGTCGTGATGGGTGGTCGGGCGCGATGTCTCGAAGCAGCCACCCTGATCGATGGCCACGTCGACCAGAACCGCGCCGGGTGGCATGGTGGCAAGCTGCGCCCGCGTCACCAGCTTGGGTGCCGCCGCCCCCGGCACCAGCACCGCACCGATCACCATGTCGGCGGTTGTCAAAAGCTCGGCCGTGGCGGCGCTGCTGGCATATTGCGTGGTCAGCTTGCCCATGAAGATGTCGTCCAGATAGGACAGGCGCGCGACCGAGCGGTCCATGACGGTCACGTTTGCGCCCATGCCTACCGCGACCCGCGCCGCCGCCGCGCCGACTACGCCGCCGCCGATGATCAGGACATTGGCCGGGCGCACGCCGGGCACACCCCCCATCAGGACGCCGCGCCCGCCATTGGCCTTTTGCAGCGCCCATGATCCGACCTGCGGGGCAAGGCGACCGGCGACCTCGGACATCGGCGCCAGAAGGGGCAGGCCGCCGCGCGCATCGGTCACCGTCTCATACGCGATGGATGTTACGCCCGAGGCCAGCAGATCGCGCGTCTGCGCCGGGTCCGGAGCAAGGTGCAGATAGGTGAACAGCACCTGTCCCCGCCTCAGCATGGCGCGCTCAGCCGCCTGAGGTTCCTTTACCTTCACGATCATCTCGGCCCCGGCAAACACCGCCGCGGCGTCGGGCGCAATGCCCGCGCCCGCAGCCTGATAGTCCAGGTCCGTGAAGCCGGAGCCCTGGCCGGCGCCGGTTTCTACCAGAACCTCGTGCCCGCGGCCCACCACCTCGGCCACGGCGGCGGGGGTCAGACCCACGCGGAATTCCTGCGGCTTGATCTCTTTCGGGCACCCGATCCTCATGGTTTCCTCCTCTGCCCTGCGGATGTTGCTGAGACGAAGTCTGGCACCGCTTGGGCAAAAGATCATGCGAAGCATCAGTGGAAAACGGCGCTCCGGCGGCAGGATTCGTCGCAAAATGGCACTGTCGCGCAAGAAACGGGCGTTTCGCGCGCCTTGGGTTTTTCAGCTGGCGAGGCGGGCGCGCACCATGTTGGTCTTGCGGTAATCGTCGTTGCCGGTGACCTCCTCGCCCAGCCAGGGCGGGGACGAGATGGCCGCATCTTCGGACGGCAATTCGATCTCGGCCAGCACCACCCCTTCAAGCAGGCCGTGATATTCGTCGACCACCCATTCCTGTCCGTCGGCCATAATGTGGTGGCGCGTCTTTTCCAGGATCGCGCTGTCGCAATGCTGCTCCAGCATGATACGCGCGTCGGTCGCCGGGATCTCGTACTCGAATTCGTCGCGGCTGATGCCGATTCGCTTGCCCTTGACGGTCAGAGTGGCACGGTCGTCATAAAAGCGGATGCGGACCTTGCGGCCATCCTCGACCGCGACAAGGCCGTCGCGTAGGTTGACCTTGCGCAGGACCTGCGCGCGCCACAGATCGTTCGCGACCAGGAATTTTCGTTCGATCTCTTTGGGCATGAACGCTCGGAACAGGATTCGCGGGCCTTATCGCCGCTTCGCGGCGTTTTGCCAAGGCAGGCTGGACAGTACCGGACGAAGGTCAGGGGGAATTTCTGCAATAGACGCCCGATTTCCGGCCCACCGGCCGCGTTCATGGTGCTAACAGAGGCCATGCTGTTCGATCTTCCAGACCATGACACCCTGTATCAGGCCCTGCTGTCCCGCGATGCGCGGTTTGACGGACAGGCCTATGTTTGCGTGGCGTCGACCGGGGTCTTTTGCCGGCTGACCTGTCCGGCGCGCAAGCCCCTGTCCACCAATTGCACCTTCCGCGCCACCATCGGCGAATGCATCGAGGCCGGGTTCCGTCCCTGCCTGCGCTGCCATCCGCTGCAGGCCGCGGCAGGGTCGGATCCGACCATCGCCGCGTTACTGCGGGCGCTGGACGACCAGCCGGGACGGCGCTGGAGCGAACAGGATCTGAAGGACATGGGGCATGACCTGTCCACCGTACGGCGTAGCTTCCGGCGGCATTTCGGCATGACATTTCTTGAGATGGCGCGGCAACGGCGCCTGCGCGAGGGGTTCGAGACGCTGTCGGGCGGCGGCCCGGTGATCGCGGCGCAAGTGGATGCGGGCTTCGAATCGGCCAGCGCCTTCCGCGTGGCCTTTGCCCGGATCCTGGGCGCGGCCCCGGCCGAGTTGGCGCACGGGGGCCATTTGCGCGCAAGCTGGATTCCGACGCCCCTTGGCGACATGGTGGCCGTGGCGAGCGACACCCACCTGCACTTGCTGGAATTCGTGGATCGTAAGGCCCTGCCGACGGAATTGCAGAAGCTGCTGGCGGCCACACCGGGCGGGCTGGGGCTGGGCCGCACCCGCATCACCGAACAGGCAGCGGCCGAGCTTGAGGCCTTTTTCGCCGGGCGGTTGCCCCGCTTTTCCACCCCCGTGCATCAGCTTGGCAGCGCCTTCAGCCGCGAGGTGTGGGACGAGTTGCGCCGCATCCCGGCCGGGGAAATCCGCAGCTATGCCGATGTCGCGCGGCGGATCGGGCGTCCTTCGGCGACGCGGGCCGTGGCGCGGGCAAACGGTGCGAACCAGATCGCGCTGATGGTCCCTTGCCACCGAGTGATGGGCGCGGACGGATCCCTGACCGGATATGGCGGTGGGCTGTGGCGCAAGCAGCGCCTGTTGGAGATCGAGCGCCAGTATCGCCCCATGGCCTAAGTCGGTTCAGCCCCGCGGCACCCGCAGCGCCGCGGTCATCATCCGGTCCAGCGCCTGCAGGAAACGGGCGCGGTCAGCCTTGGAAAACCCGGCCCCGCCGCCCTGCAGGAAGGGATTGGCGGCGCGCAGGTCGCTCATCAGGTCGCGGGTCGCAAGGCGCGGGCCGATATTGGCCATGTCCAGCACCTCGCCATTCGGCTGCACGACCTGCGCCCCGGCTTTCAGGCAGCGGTCAGCCAGTGGGATGTCGGCGGTGACGACGACATCGCCCGGACCGCAATGTTCGGCGATCCAGCGATCGGCCATGTCCGGCCCCTCCTGCACGATCACCAGTGAGACCAGCGGATTGGCGGACGGGCGCAATCCACCATTGCAGACGAGCACCATCGGCAGGCGCAGGCGCGTCGCGACGCGCTCTGCCTCGGCCTTCACGGGGCAGGCGTCGGCGTCGATGTAAAGCGTGGTCATGCGGATTTCCCTGCGAGGACAGTCGGGGCGGCAGTCTTGCACCGGATTGGCGACGGGTGAAAGGGGGCGGGGCGCGCCCTGCCGTGAAGAAGTGTTTGACAGGTCCGACGCCACTTTTTATTTGTAAGACAAATTAAGGGAGAGAGGGATCCATGCGGGTCAACGCCGCCATCCATCGCGATTTCGCGATTTCCGAAATCGACGACAGGCTTTACGCCGCCTTCATCGAGCATATGGGCCGCGCCATCTATTCCGGCATCTATGAGCCGGGCCATGCGCAGGCGGACGGGAACGGCTTTCGCCGCGATGTCGCGCAACTGGTGCGCGATCTGAATATCCCGGCGATCCGTTATCCGGGCGGCAACTTCGTGTCCTCGTATAACTGGGAAGACGGCATCGGCCCCAAGGAAGACCGTCCGGTGCGCCTGGACCTTGCCTGGCGCAGCAAGGAAACGAACCAGGTCGGCATCAACGAATTCGCCACGTGGGCGGATGAACTGGGCATCGACATGATGCTGGCCGTCAACCTGGGGTCGCGGGGGATCGAGGAAGCCCGCAACTTCATGGAATATGTGAACCATCCCTCTGGCAGCTACTGGTCCGATCTGCGCCGCAAGCATGGGGTAGAAAAGCCCTATAACGTCAAGATGTGGTGCCTGGGCAACGAGATGGACGGCCCGTGGCAGATCGGTGCGAAGCAGGCGCGCGAATATGGCCGGCTGGCGGATGAAACCGCCAAGGCGCTGCGCGCGATGACCCCGGATGCCGAACTGATCGTCTGCGGGTCGTCCAACGACCAGATGCCGACCTATCCCGAATGGGAACGCTCGGTGCTGGAAGAATGCTATGAGCATGTCGACTATATCTCGCTGCACAAGTATTTCGGCAACTCGTCGCGCGACACGCTGAACTTCTTCGGCAAGATCGAGGAAACCGGCCGCTATATCAACGCGATCGGCGGGGTGATCGACTTCGTCAAGGCCAAGAAGCGGGCCAAGAACGACGTCTATATCTGCTTCGACGAATGGAACGTCTGGTATCACCGGCGCGAAGAGGATTCGCGGCGCTGGCGCAGCTGGGACTGGCCCGAGGCGCCCGCCCTGCTGGAAGAGGACTACACTTTCGAGGACACGCTGTTCGTCGCTGGGCTTCTGAACGAATTCATCCGCCGCTCGGACCGGGTGAAGATCGCCTGCATCGCGCAGCTGGTGAACGTCATCGCCCCGATCCGCGCCGACAAGGGCGGCAAGGCGTGGCGGCAGTCGATCTACTGGCCCTATCAGTTGGCTTCGCTTTACGGGCGCGGCACGGCGCTGCGTGTCGCGGTGGACGGGCCGAAATACGATTGCGAGGTCGCCTCGGACGTCGATTACCTGGACATCAGCGCCGTCACGCGGGACGGCACGGTCACGGTCTTCATCGTCAACCGCCACCTGACCGAGACGCTGGACCTGCGCCTGTCGCTGACCGGCTATCCCGGCGCGACGGTCGAGTTCCACAAGGTGATCGAGGGGCATGACCTGATGGCGACGAACGGCCCGGATGCCGAACCGATCGCGCCCACGGACGGCAAGGGTCTTGCGGTCGAGGATGGCGCGCTTGGCGGCAAGCTTGCGCCGCTGTCCTATCACGTCGTCCGGCTGAAGGTCTGACGCATGTCGGGCGTTGTCCTGCGCAATGTGCGAAAGTCCTTCGGTGGCGTCGATGTCATCCGTGACGTGTCGCTGACCGTCGAAAAGGGCGATTTTGGCGTCTTCGTCGGCCCTTCGGGCTGCGGCAAGTCGACCTTGCTGCGGATGATCGCCGGGCTTGAGGACACGACCTCGGGCATGATCCAGATCGGCGGGCGCGACGTGACCCAGGTCGAACCCGCCCGCCGCGGGGTCGCAATGGTGTTCCAGTCCTATGCGCTTTATCCGCATCTGAGCGTGGCCGAGAACATGGCCTTTTCCCTTCGGCTGGCGCGAAAGTCGCGTGCCGAGCGCGAGGAAAAGGTTCGCGAGGCCGCCCGCATCCTGCAACTGACCGACCATCTGGACAAGCGCCCCGCCCAGCTTTCGGGCGGGCAGCGCCAGCGCGTCGCCATCGGCCGCGCCATCGTGCGCGAACCCGAGGTGTTCCTTTTCGACGAGCCCTTGTCGAACCTTGACGCGGAACTGCGCGTGCAGATGCGGCTGGAACTCAGCCGCCTGCACAACCAGATCGGCGCGACGATGATCTATGTCACGCATGACCAGGTCGAGGCGATGACGCTGGCCGACGACATCTTCGTCCTGCGCGGCGGCGTGGTTCAACAGGCGGGCGCGCCGTTGCGGCTCTACGACGACCCCGACAACCGTTTTGTCGCGGGCTTCATCGGCTCGCCCGCGATGAACTTCATGGCTGGGACCGTGATTGCGCAGACACCCCGGGGCATCCGCGTCGCCGCCGAGCAAGGCGAGGTCGACGTGCACTTGCAGGACCGGCCGTCCGAGGGTGCCGCGGTCATCGTCGGCATCCGCCCGGAAAGCCTGGCACCTGCGGAAACCGGCATCCCGGTTACGGTCGAGATGGCCGAGGAACTGGGCGGCAACGCCTTTGTCCATTGTCGGCTGACATCGGGGGCGGACATCGTTTTCGAACGTCGCGGATTGCGCGACCGGCTGGATGGCCAGCGCATCAAACTGGCAGCGGACCCGACACGGGTCCTTTGCTTCGCACCCGAGGGAAATCGGCTGCGCTGACCAATCCGGACGGGGAGAGTCCGGTCAAAAAGGGGAGAGAAGAATGAAACTGTTTACCTCGCTGGTGACGGCGGCGCTGCTGAGCGGCGCGATGCCGGTCATGGCCGAAACCCAGAACATCACCTGGTGGGATTTCTTCGCCGGCGGCGACGGCGTGCGGATGAAGGCCCTGATCCAGCAGTTCAACGAGGAAAACCCCGATATCAAGGTCAATGCGACAACGCTGGAATGGGGCACGCCCTTCTATACCAAGGTGCGCACCTCGGCCGCGGTGGGGCAGGGGCCGGACGTGATGACCTATCACCTGTCGCGACTGCCGATGGGGCTGAAGGAAGGCATCCTGACGCCCATCACCGATGCCGACCTTGCCGCGGCTGATCTGAAGCAGGACGATTTTTATGCCCCGGCGCTGGCCGCGGCAAAGGGACCGGACGGCACGCTTTACGCGGTGCCCTTCGACATCCATTCGACCTTGCTGTTCTACAACAAGAAGCTGCTGGAGGGGACGCCCTATCTGGACGCAGACGGCAACCTGACGGGCGTGGATTCGCTGGAAGGGTTCGAAGGCGCACTGGCCGCCGCCAAGGAAAAGGGCTCGACCGCGCCGATTTCCTACGCCACGGGCGATGATGGCGGCGTCTATCGTGTCTTCTATACCTTGCTTGCGCAGCAGGGGGGCGAGCTGATCTCGGCCGATGGCCAGGTCCTGCCCGGCGACAGCGCCGACAAGGCGGTGCGCGCGGTTGAGATCATGACCAAGTGGTATGAGAACGGCTGGCAGCCCGAACAGGCGCTTTACGAGGCTTCGGTCGCGCTGTTCACCTCGGGCAAGTCCGCTTTCTTCTTCAACGGCGCCTGGGAAGTCCCGACCATGGTCGATCTGGAGGCGAAGAAGGAACTTGGCTTCGAATGGGGCGTGGCCGAAATCCCGCCGCTGATGGGCAAGCAGACCAACTGGGCCGACAGCCACGGCTGGGCGATCCCGATCCAAGGCAAGTCCGAGATGTCGCCTGAAAAACGTGCGGCCGTGATGAAGCTGATCGGCTGGATGGAGAAGCATTCGCTGGCCTGGGCGGCGGCGGGCCATATCCCGGCCTACAAGCCGGTCGCCTCTTCCGACGAGTTCAAGGCGATGAAGCCGAACTCGAACTATGCCGGCCTTGCCGACCACGCCACCTATGATCCGCGCAGCCCGGTCGCTGGCGTCGCCTCGCCCGTCTATGACGCGGCGGTCAATGTCCTTGCCCCCGCGATCCACGGCTATATGCCCGCGGATGAAGCGATCGCGCAATTCCGTGCCGAAATCGAAGGGGCGATGAAGTAGGACCATCACGGCCCCCGGATCATTCCGGGGGCCGCGCACCCGAAAAGGACCGCCCATGGCGATGATACGAAACCAGAGGCGGCACCGGCTTGTCGCCTATTCCCTGATCCTCCCCTTCGTCGCGATCTTCGCGCTGGTCTTTGCCTATCCGATCACCGAGGTCATCCGGCTGAGCTTTACCAACGCGACGCTGATCGGCGGCGGGGACTGGATCGGGCTTGAAAACTACCGCCACCTTCTGGCCGACCGGCTGTTCTATACCTCGCTGAAGAACAACGGCTATTTCGTGCTGCTGACGGTAATCCCGACCACCGCCATCGCGCTTGGCATCGCGCTGATGGTGCAGCGCCTGTCGGGCAGGGTACAGGCGCTGGCGCTAGCGCTGTTCTTTCTGCCCTATATCCTGCCCGTCTCGGTCGTGACCCAGATCTGGGCCTGGATGCTGGACTTTCAGTTCGGCATCCTGCAACCCGTGCTTGAACTGATCGCCGGAAAGCCGGTGCCGGTCTTCAAGAACCCGCATTGGGTCATGCCGATGATCGCACTGGTCACGGTCTGGTGGACCAACGGCTTCAACGTGCTGCTGCTGCTGGCTGGGCTGCGCAACATTCCCCAGGATCTTTACGAGGCCTCGGCGCTGGACGGGGCGACCCGCTGGCAGCAATTCACCCGGATCACATGGCCGCTTTTATGGCCGGTCGTGACACTGGTGCTGACGCTGCAACTTATCCTGCAGCTAAAGCTGTTCGACCAGGTCTATCTTCTGTCCGAGGGCGGGCCGTTCAACTCAAGCTCGGTCCTGCTGCTGATGGTCTATCGCGAGGCGTTCCAGCAGAACAACGGCGGTTACGCGGCGGCGATCTCGCTGGTGGTGTTTTTGCTGATCGTGGCCGTCTCGGTCTTTCAATATCAGGTGCTGCGCATCAGGGGGCGTCGATGACACGGCAAAGACGGTTCGAAAACCTGGCGCTGACCGCCTTCACGCTGGTCGCAGGCGCGATCTGGATCTTTCCGCTTTACTGGGCTTTCGTGACTTCGATCCGGACCGAGAACCGGGTGGTGTCGGAACATGCGGGCCTGCTGCCGGACGAATTCAACCTGAGCGCCTATTATGACGCCCTGTTCAATTCGAGCTTGCTGAAATGGTATGTGAACTCGATCGGCACCTCGCTCATCATCACGGCGGTTGTGCTGGTCGTGGGCATGATGTGCGCCTATGCCATCAGCCAGATGGAGTTTCCAGGTCGCCGCCTGCTTTACGGCGTCGTGCTGGGCAGCTTCATGGTTCCGGCGCAGGTGCTGGTCGTGCCGCAGTTCATCCTGATGAACGATCTTGGCCTGATCAACAAATGGGGAGGGATCATCCTACCGCAGCTGGTCGTGCCGGTGGTCATCATCGTCTACAAGCAGTTCTTCGACGCCGTCCCGAAAGAGATGAAAGAGGCGGTCGTGCTGGACGGGGGCAGCGATTACACGATGCTGTTCCGCGTCTATCTGCCGCTGAACTGGGGCATCACCACGGCGTTGGCGATCATCACCTTCATTTCGTCCTGGAACGCGTTCCTGTGGCCCTTCCTGGTCATCACGACCGAGAACATGATGACGATTCCGGTCGGGATCACGCAGGTGAACGATGCCTTCGGCGTCGCCTATGCCCGCGTGATGTCGGTCGCGCTGCTGGGGGCGGCCCCGGTCGCCATCGCCTATCTGCTGTTCCAGAAGCGCGTGACCGAGGCGGTGATGATCTCCTCGGGGGTCAAGGGCTGACCTGGCGCAGGTCGAAGACCGTCCTGCCCGAGGTGTCGAGCAGCGCGGTATCGACCAGCTCCGCCATCAACTGCCGGGCGCCCGCGGCATCGCGGGCCTCGATCCGCTCGAAGACGGCAGCATGTTCCTCGACCGGATTGCGGGTATGAGGATTGGGCATGTCGCGATAGCGGAAGGCGGTGGTAAAGGCCACCGCCGCGCAGATCCCCGCCTCAAGCGTCGCCAGAACCGGGTTGTGCGAACTGCGCAGGATCGCGCGGTGAAAGCTGGCATCCGCCTGGTGCCAGCTTGTCTCGGTCATGTCGCAGGTCCGCATCGCGTGGAGCGCGGTGCGGAAAGCGACAAGGTCGTCGTCGCTGCGCCGCGTCGCCGCCAGTGCCGCGGCCGAAGGTTCGACCATCGCGCGCAGTTCATAGATCGCGCCGATGAACCAGTCCGGCGGCGTTCCGGATTCAAAGAACCAGCGCACGACATCGGGGTCCAGCAGGGTCCAGCCTTCGCGTGGGGCAACGCGGGTGCCGCTGCGGGTGCGGCTGATCAGCATCCCCTTGGCCGCGACTTGACGCAGCGCCTCGCGATAGGCGCCGCGCGAGACGCCGGCCATTTCGCCGAACTCCATCTCTTTCGGGACGGGTTCGCCCACGGCAAGTTTCCCGGCGACGATCTGCCGTCCCAGCCAGTCCGCAATGGAGCCGTGGATGCGCCGCGAACTGTGCGTCGAAAAGACCGGGGCCGTGCCTGAATCATGATCCTTTTTCATCCCACAGTCATAGACGATCGGGGGACCAAGAGCAGCGGGAATATTGCGGGAATCCCTGCTTGCGCGCAGGTTTCGGCGACGGGTTGGCCACGCCTGTCAAGCATCCGGCGCGTCGCTGGCCATCATGTTCGCGGATAGCTGCCATTTTGGGCACTGCCCGACATTTGGTCACTTTGCACGATTGCGCCCGGCCCGCTGCGGGAGTAGCGGGTTTTGCCATCCGACAACAAAGCAAGAGACTCAGGAATGCCGACGCCGATGACCCATTTCCTGCGTGCGGTCGGCCCCGCCGTTCCCCACGCATCGCCCCGAGAGGCCGTCCGGGCCGGGTTCGGCGCAATCCTGGGTCTGCTCGCGGCCGGTTTGTTCCTGCTTGCACCCTCTGTCGACATCCGGTTGGGGCTTTACCTGATCGCGCCATTCGGGGCGACCTCGGTGCTGGTTTTCGCGGCACCGAACAGCCCTTTGGCGCAGCCATGGTCCGCGATCATGGGCAATGTCGTCGCCGCGTTCGTGGGAATCGCGACCTGCATGGTGATCGCCGATCCGGTGATCCGCGTCTCGGTCGCGGTGGGGCTGGCCATCACCGCGATGATCCTGATCCGGGCCCTGCATCCGCCGGGGGGCGCGGTGGCAATGACCGCCGCCCTCAGCCCCGAAGCAACGCTGAAGCTGGGCTGGTATTTCGCACTGGCACCTGTGGCCTGTGGCACGATCGCGCTGGTGCTGGTCGCAGTTGTCTATGCGCGCCTGACGGGGCGGCGCTATCCCTTTCGCCAGTTCGAGGAAAAGAACGCCCACGGCACCGGAGATCTGGATCCGATCAAGCGCATCGGGCTGAGCGAGGGTGAGCTGGTCACGATCCTTGAGCGTTACAACCAGACCATGAACCTTGGCGTCGCCGACCTTGCCCGCCTGATCGGGGCGGCAGAGATGGTCATGGCAAGCCATCACGGCGCAGGCTCTACCGCAGCGGATATCATGGCGCGCGACTTGGTCTCGGTCACCTCCGAGACGCCGCTTTTCGAAGTGGCCGACCTGTTCCGCCGCCACGGCTTCACCTCGCTGCCGGTTGTGCGGGGACAGGACGAATTCCTGGGGATCATCTTCCAGATCCACCTGATCCGCCGCGTTGGCGAAAGCTCGCCACGCCGTCCCGGTGGCTTCCGCACCGCGATGGCGCGGCTGACGGGGCGCAGTTCTCCCGCCCGCGCCTGGGAGATCATGGAAACCCGCATCCCGCGCGCGACCCCCCAGACCCCGATCGCAGCGTTGCTGCCCCTGATGGCCGAGGGTCATTGCGAGGCCGTCCCGGTCCTTGAAGATCATCGCATCGTCGGCATCGTGACCCGCACCGACATCATCGCGGCCCTGGCGCATCAAAGCGCGCAGGACCAGCAGGAACAGGTCGCGACGCAGCCTTAACGCCGGGTTTCCCACGCCCCGTTCCCATCAGGCGGCGCCGGGCGGCGCGGACACTGTCTAGGCTGGCGGGCGCCGGTCCCGTCGCAGGGCGCAGACAAAGCGGAACAGCACATAAACAGCGGACAGGACGTAAAGCGCCCCGCCGATGAACAAGATCCCAATGATACCCGCGAAAAGTTCTCGGTCATGGGCATAGGTGTCGGGGTGCAGCACCGCGGAATAGACGTTGAGCGAGACGAGATAGCCGATCCCGTAGCCCAGCAGCGCGCAGACCGGGACCAGCGCGACAAGGCCAAGGATCAGGACCAAAATCCGGGCGGGCAGGGACTGCATGATCAGAACAGGGTCAGCTGGTCGCGGGAAAACCGGTCGGAGCCCGCCTCGCAGCGATGCCAGGCCTTCAGGGCGTTCGGCTCGGCTTCGTGGCCAAGGCACCAGCCGCGTTCGTTCAGCGCGAGGCCATAGATCAGCATCGACTTGCAGGCGACGGCGATGCGGACATCGGGGCTGGGATTGTGCAGGCAAAGATCGCCCGCCTCGTCGTAAAGCTCCCGCAACTGGTCGTCACTCTCCATGGCTCCCTGGAAAAGCAGAGTTTGGGCGGCGGCGGGCGGGGCTGGGCCGAAAGTCGCGATAACGGCCAGACAAGCAGGTGCGAGCATGCGCATGGGCCTTCCTTTCTGCATCCAGGTAGGGCGCGCAGGTAGGATCATACCACGATCCGTCAGTCGACCAAACCTTCGGGACCGGGACCGGCGAAGCCCCGCCGGTCGGAGCGGAACTGGCGGGGTCCCGGCCTTCCTGCTATCGTCGGTGCGGAACCGCCCTCAGGGAGAGATGGTGGGATGAGGAAGATCGTCGCGATCACCTATGTCAGCCTTGACGGCGTGATGCAGGGCCCCGGGGGCCCGGACGAGGATCGCAGCGGCGGCTTTGCCCTTGGCGGCTGGACCGTTCCCTTTTGGGACGAGATGATGGGCGGCCTGCTGACAGGGCTGATCGAGGGGGCCTTCGATCTGCTGTTGGGGCGGCGCACCTATGACCTTTGGGCGGGCTATTGGCCGCAGAATGCCGACAACCGGATCGGCAGGAAATTTGACGCGGCGACGAAATACGTCATGACCCGCGGCGCGCCGGACCTTGGCTGGGTGCGCTCGCAGCGCATCGCGGGGGATGCGGCACAAGGCGTCGCGGACCTGAAGGCCGGGGCCGGGCCGGACCTGCATGTCTGGGGCAGCGGGGATGCGCTGCAAAGCCTGATCGCCACCGGGCTGGTCGATGAGTACCGGACATGGATCTTTCCGGTGCTGCTGGGCGACGGCAAGCGCCTGTTCCGGCCCGGCCTGCCCGCGACGTCACTGGCGTTGACCGGGTCGCAGGTGTCCACGACCGGTGTGCTGATCAATACCTATCGCCCGGACGGTCCCGCGCGGACAGGTGCCGTGACCTCGGCCGCTGACGATGGAAGTTGACGCTGTGGCAACCCATTGAGGCTTCGCTCTCAGATCTGCGACTTGCGCTCATTTATCATCACGCCTGCTCGCCCTTCGCGCGGGACGGCGACGAGCAATTGGTGTGGCCCACCAACAACTGGCCCATCCTTCGAACGACATTGCACGGGATCACGGTGAAACCCGCACGCTCGTATTCAAGATGCGCAGGGCTTGCGGGGCGGCTAGGCCCGCCGCCCCCGACCTTCGCCGCGCAGCAACCTCCATGCACGGCCGTCGATCGCAAGCAGCCCCAGCCCGATCAACACAAGGCCCGCATAGTGGTTCGGAGACAGCCGTTCGCCCAGCACCAGGCTGCCCAGCAGGATGGCGCTGGCGGGGATCATCAGGGTCACCAGAGAGGTGTTCAATTGGCCGATCGTGGACAGGCAGCGGAAATAGATCGCGTAGCCCAAGGCGGTCGAGAACAGCGCCAGCCCGATCAGCGCCGCAACAGTGATCGGCCCAGGTGCGGCCAGCGTCCAGGGCTGGTCGATGACCGCCGCCAGTGGGATCATCATCGCGGCCGAGGCGGTCAGCTGACCGAATGCGCCCGTGGCGGGGGCGATCCCCATCTGCCGGAAGCGCTGGCCGAAGAACCCGGCGAAGCCATAGGACAGCGCCGCGCCCAGACAGGCGAACATCGGCAGCACAGGAAAGCCCTTGTCCGACAGCGCATCCAGCCCGACCAGCACTGCCACCCCGGCAATCCCGAACAGGATGCCCAACAGGCGGTTCGCGGTCACCTCGGTCTCTGGGGCAAGCGCCTTGGTCACCAGGATGGCGAAGACCGGCGTCGTCGCGTTCAGGATCGAGGCAAGGCCGCTTGCAATCTGGGTCTGCCCCCAGAAGAGCAGGCTGAAGGGGATCACGTTGTTGATCAGCCCCATCCCGAAAAAGGCGCGCCAGACCGACCATGACCGCGGGATCTCGCGTCCGCTGGCTCGCAGCCAGGCAAACAGCACCAGCGCCGCCAGCGTGACCCGGACCAGCACGACGGTCAGCGGCGGCAGCTCTGCCAATGCCAGCTTGGACAGGAAGAACGAGCCGCCCCACAGCAGCGACAACAGGATCAGGAACGCCCAGTCGAGGGGCTTGATGGCAGGTTGCTGGGACATGTCGCCTCGGCTGCGTTGGAGGGGGCCGGCCGCGATCTTCGCGATGCCGGCGCTGCCCATATCTCTACCCGTCCCGCGCGGCGATGCCAGTATTTCCGTGAAGGTTACTCAACCCGCCTCGACCTCGATCGTCAGGTGGGACAGGTCGTGGATATGGGCAAGCCTATCGCGATAGGCCTGCAGGCTTTGCGGCGCGTCCGACCGGATCGAGACGATGGCGCCGTGATGGCCGGGGCCAAGCTGCCAGACATGCAGGTCGGTGATCCGGTCGCTGCCGGTTTCGATCGCGGCGCGGATTTCGTCGGGAAGATCCTCACCCTCGGGAAGATAGTCCATCAGCACCCGTCCGGTGTCGCGGATCAGGCCCACCGACCAGCGGGCGATGACCAGCCCGCCGACGATGCCCATCGCTGGGTCCATCCAGTTCAGGCCGTAAAGGCTGCCCATGACCAGCGCCGCGATGGCCAGGACCGAGGTCAACGCATCGGCCAGCACATGCAGATAGGCGGCCCGCAGGTTGTTGTCCCCGCCATGCTGGTCGTGATCGTGGTGATCGTGCCCGTGATGGTGGTGGTGATGATCGCCCCGCAGCAACCAGGCGCAAAGCAGGTTCACCGCCAGCCCCAGCACGGCAACGGAAATCGCCTGTGGGAAGCTGATGGCGACCGGGTTGTAAAGCCGGATCAGGCTTTCCCAGCCGATCAGCAGCGCGATCAGTGCCAGCACGACGGCGCTGGCAAAACCCGCAAGATCGCCCAGCTTGCCGGTGCCGAAGGTGAAGCGCGGGTTTCGGACATTGCGCCGCGCGAACAGATAGGCCATCGCCGCGATCAGCATGGCCGCCGCATGGGTCGACATGTGCCAGCCGTCTGCGACCAGCGCCATCGAGCCGAAGATGTTTCCGGCCACGATCTCGGCAACCATCATCGTGGCGGTGATGGCAATCACCAGCCAGGTCCTGCGCTCATTCCGTTCATGGCTGTCGCCCAGGAAGACATGGTCGTGAGGGGTGGAGAGGCGCGAGGTCAGGTCGGTCATTTCAGATAGGTCCTGATGACGTCGATCAGTTCAGCCGCGCCTTGGGCGCGGTCCGTATCGTCGTCCTTGTCGGGGTTCGAGATATGCTCGCGGATGTGATCCTCGATCAATTCGGCCGTGAGGCCCGAGACCGCGCCGCGGACCGAGGCGACAAGGTTCAGCACCTCGCCGCAGGGGGCCTCGGCTTCCAGAGACCGCTCGATCGCCTCGATCTGGCCCTTCAGGCGGCGCACGCGCGCAAGAAGCTTCGATTTCTGCTTGGTGGTATGAGACATGACATAGGGGGGTACCCTATCTTTCGCGCGACGTCAACCTGCGGCGCCCGTTCCCGTCGTCCGCAAGGGGTGCTAGCAGGGGCGCGCAAACGGGCAGGGGAAAGGGAACGCCATGCAGGCACTCGTCATCATCGACATGCAGCTTGAGATACAGCGCCGGATCGAGACCGGGCTGGATCACGTCAATCCCGGAACGCCCACCCGGATCGCAGCGCTAGCCGACGCCTTTCGCCACCGGGGTCTGCCGGTGCTGCATGTGCGACACGCGGATCAAAATCCCGCTTCGGCCTTTCACCCGGCCTCTGCGGGTCACGGTCCGATGCCCTGCGCCGAAGCGCAGGAAGGCGAGGCGGTGTTCGTAAAGTCGACCTCGTCGGCCTTCGCGTCGACCGATCTGGCCGACCACCTGCGCCGGGCGGGAATCCACCGGCTTGTGGTCGCAGGGGCGGTTGCCGGATTCTGTGTTAATTCCACGGTGCGGGCAGGGGCCGATCTGGGATTCGAGATGACCGTCCTGCGTGATGCTATTCTGGGATTCGGGCTGCCAGATGCCGGGCTTTCCGCCCGGACGGTTCTGGATGTCACGCTGGCACTACTGGAGGCAGATTTCGCGCGAGTGCTGCCGACGGCCGAGGTGCTGGCACGGATCGACGCCGATTCATTCGATTTAGCCGATTGATCGGACCAATATATTCAATTGGATTGATTTTCAGGGCGGGTGCTATCTGCACATCCACAGGGCAGCAAAATCCCAAGGATGGCAGATATGGCGACCAAGGCATATGCGGGTAGACCGGCACAGAGGGCGCAAACAGGCAGCACTGCAGGGCGCATCCTGCCGGGGTTGGGACTTGCGGCGCTAATCGCGGCGGCCGCCTTCGGCTTGCGCTCGGTCATCGGGATCGACGCACTCAGTCCCCTGATCCTGTCCATCCTGATCGGCATGGCCTTTCACAACCTGATCGGCACGCCAGCCATCGCCAAGCCCGGCGTGACCTTCTGCCTGCGCCGGGTGTTGCGGGCGGGGATCGTGCTTCTGGGCCTGCAACTGACGATTCAGCAGGTCGGCGCGGTCGGCGGAATCGGGCTGGCGGCGATCGCGGTGACACTGGTCTGCACCTTCCTGTTCACCACCTGGCTGGGCCGCGTGCTGGGGGTGGATCGCGGACTGACCCAATTGATCGCGGCGGGCAGCTCGATCTGCGGGGCATCGGCGGTGGTGGCGACGAACACCGTCACCCGAGCGCGGGACGAGGACGTGGCCTATGCCGTTGCTTGCGTTACCGTCTTCGGTTCGCTGTCGATGGTGCTGATGCCGTTGATCGGGCAGGTGCTGCATCTTGGGCCGCGCGCCTTCGGTCTGTGGACCGGCGCCTCGATCCATGAGGTCGCGCAGGTGATCGCGGCGGCCTATGCCCGCGGACAAGAGGCGGGAGAGTTCGGTACCATAGCCAAGCTGACCCGAGTGATGATGCTGGCGCCGATGGTGCTGGCGCTGGGGGCGGCTGCCGCCCGGCGCGCCCGTCACCAGGGCGGCACCGCCGGTCACGCCGCCCCGCCGATGCCGTGGTTCGTTCTGGGGTTCATTGTCATGGTGGCGCTGGCCAGCATCGGCTGGATGCCCGCTGCCACCGCGCCATATACGACGGCGATCACCCAGTTCCTGCTGGCCACCGCGCTGGCTGCGATGGGGCTTGAAACAGACATCCGCAAACTGGCAGCCGCGGGTCTTCGCCCGGCGCTTCTGGGTGCCGGAGCTTGGATTTTCGTTTCCATTTTCAGCCTGCTTCTGGTTCTCATGCTGGCATGACGCTGGATCAGCTTCGCATCTTTGCCGCCGTCGCCGAGCGTGAGCATGTCACGCAGGCGGCGGCCTTTCTGAACCTGACCCAAAGCGCGGTCAGCGCCGCCATTTCCGCGTTGGAAGAGCGCCATGCCGTCCGCCTGTTCGACCGCGTCGGGCGGCGCATCGTCCTGACCGATGCCGGGCGTTCCTTCCTGGTCGAAGCGCGGGCAATGCTGGGCCGGGCCGAGCAGGCCGAACGGCTGTTGGCGGATCTGGCCGGGCTGAAGCGCGGCACCCTGCGCCTTGCCGCCAGCCAGACCGTCGCGAATTACTGGCTGCCTCCGATCATGCACCGTTTCCACTGCACCTATCCAGGCTTCGAATTGCAGCTTTCCATCGGCAATACCGCCGAGGTCGCGCAGATGGTTCACGAAGCCAGCGCCGATCTGGGTTTTGTCGAAGGCGATATCGAGGATGCTTCGCTGTCGATCCATCCGCTGCCCGGCGACCAGTTGTCGCTTGTGGTCGCGCCGGGCCATCCTTGGGTCGCTCAGCCACCGGTCACGGCCCTAGACCTTGCCGCCAGTCCCTGGGTGCTGCGCGAGCCGGGATCGGGCACGCGCATGGTCAGCGAGGCAGTGCTGCTGGCGCATGGTCTGACCATCGGCGATATTCAGGTAGCGCTGGAGTTGCCTTCGAACGAATCCGTCCGTGCTGCGGTCGAGGCCGGCGCCGGGGCGACCCTGATCTCGGAACTGGTCGTCACGCCCTCGGTCGAAACCGGGCGGTTGGCGCGCATTGCCCTTGACCTCCCGCGCCGCGATTTTCACGTCCTGCACCACAAGGAGCGGCAATTGTCACTGGCCGAGCGCCGCTTTCTGGAAATGGCCGAAACGCCCGGCGACAAGCACGCAGGATCGGCCTCTGCTCAACATCGTTAGATTACATAAGTTTGGTTATCGATGTTATTGGCTGCTGCAAGGGGTGCCCAGGCGCCTCGCCAAAGAGACAGCCGCCTGCCTGAACTTTTGGCGACAGGGAAACAATCTTGCGCCATACCACCTTTGCGAATGTGTTTCCTTTTGCGATCAACCCCGGTTCGTGGTAGAAAAGCTCATTGTTCTATGGGATGGGTTTCCCCATGAGCGTCAAGATTCCATCCAAATTCACCTTTGGGATCGATGTTGACGGCGGCCTCGATCTCGATATTCCGACCAGCTACAGAATCGACATTCCCACGGATTTCACGATGCGGGTAAAAGAACTTGCCCCGATCGAGATCCGCCCGATCGACCTGTCGCTGCGCATCAAGGAGATTCCCGCGATCCGCGGACATCTTCCGCTGAACTACAAGGTAGGATTCAGGCTGTTCGGGCGCGAGATTGCCTGCGTGTCGCTTTGCGGCCAGGGGCAATTCATCACCGAACCCTATGTGCCCTATCCATGCGAGCCGCGGCCGCAGCGGCTGACCAGACCGGATCCGGTCGATCCGGTCCCCGTGGGCTAGGATCGTGCCATGGCCAAGCGCGCTGTCAGCACCCCTGTAGCCTCGCTGGAGTTCGTGGGACCGCCACGCCGCCTGATCGCGGTCGGGACCATCCCGCAGATTGGAGCCGGGGCCGAAGTTTCGGGCCCGGTCACGCGGTTCATGCCCGCGGACGGTCCCCCGGCGCTGAGATTCAGCCCCGAGGGCCGGCGCGGCGCGGCGCGGCTGCGCCTGCGCCTTGATGCCCGAACGCCACCGGGCGCCTATGAAGGAGCGATCGGCGCGGACAAGGCGACCCTGCCCTTTGTTGCACGGGTGCTGCCGGAAACTCGCGTATCGCTGCTGGCGGGTGAGCTGGCGTTTTCCGGTCCGCAGGGGGCGACCCCAATGGCGACGCTGGCCCTTGCGAATGACGGCAATACCGAAATCACCTTGCCGCGCGCATTTGCGATCGGGCTTTTCGACGATGACGGACTGGAGACGGCCTTTGCCGCCTCTTACGTCCGCCCGATCAAGGGGATCGACGCCTTTGTCGAGACCTTCCACGGCAAGCTGCGCGAGGCGCATAGCGGCATCCTGAAGCTTGCGGTGACGCGGGGCTATGGCCCCCATGCCCCCGGCACCTCATTCGCGGCCGATTTCGCGCTGGAGATCGGCCCGACGCTGCGACCCGGGCATCGCTACCACGGGGTCGCCAGCACCGAATTCGCCGACCTGCCCATTACCGTGACCGTCATCAACGGAGCTGTCAAATGACCTCCAAATGCAAACCAGACATGGATATCAGCGGGGTCGATTCCGCACTTGGCGATCTTATCGCGGCGCAGCTGGGCCTTGGCCGCGAACTGATCAAGGCGTTGGTCGCGGGCGGCGCGCTGCTGGCGGACGGGGCCAAGGGACTGGGCCTGCCCAAGGGCGAGTGCTGCTGCGACATCCCCGAACCCTGTTGGATGCCGCGCGCCGTCGGCGAGGTGAAATGCCGCCTTGCCACCGGGGCCCAGGGTGAGGTCTGCCTGCATGTGACGAATGGCGATTTCCGCCCCCACAAATACGAAGTTCTTGCCGCGGGCGAGGATGCCGGGACGGTTCAGATCGACCCGCAGGATCGTTCGTTCACGCTGGGTCCGAAGGAGCGTCGGACGGTGTCGGTCCGGGTGGTTATGCCCAAGGACGACCGCAACCCGGACCGGCGGCAAAGCTGCTGCGAATGCGACGACCTGGACCTGCTGATCTGGGTCCGGGGTTGCGCAGATCACTACCTGCGCTGGATCGTCTGCCGCGACGACAAGGCGACCAAGCCCTGCTGCCATTGCGTCTGCGTCAGCGACGATCCGAATTATGAACTGCACTGGTACGACCATTTCCATATCCTGCGGCCCTGCCCCTCGGAAGCTGGCAGGGTGGGAGGTTGAGATGGCCGACAGAAAGCTAAGCGAGACGATCCGCGGTGCCTCGGCGGTGAACCTGAAATACTCGGCCGAACTGCTGAACCTGGGGCGCGAATATGTCCGCGCCTTCACCTCTGCCTTGACCGAAGGGAACGGGGCGCCCGGACCCGAAACGCAGCGCCCACCGCTGCTGCTGGCGGGCCGGACCGGAGAGACGGCGAACGCGGCCTTTGCCATCGGCAACCGCGGCGCGATGAAGGGCACGGTGACGGTTTCGGTCAGCGGCGATTTTGCCGATACCAAGGTCAGTGTCGAGCCAGAGCGGCTGGCCTTGGACAATGCCGCCGAAGAGATCATCGTCCGCATCCTGGCCCGGATCGGGCCCAAGACGGAAAGCGGCAAGGATTACATCGGCACCGTCCTGATCCCCGAGATGGATCACAGGTTGACGGATTTCGTGCTGCGCAAACTACCAGACTGACGTGCCGGCTTTTGAGGTCTGCCGATGGAAGACGCGGACGAAGGCGGGCTGCGCGATCGCGACCTGTCGGACATCATTGAGGAGATGCTTTCGGGCGGTCGCAATCCGGTCGACAAGCTGACGCGGCTGCTGCGCGTCGCCTCGGATGTGCTGTCCAGTCCGCCACGGCAGGATGCCGCCCCCGAAGCGGCGACGGGCAAGGGCTTTCTTGAAACCCTTGCCCATATCGTGACGCTGGCGCTGGACGATTCCGACATGCTGGCCCGGCACCTGTCCGCCTTTGCGGGCGACGCCGTCGCAATCCTGCAGCAGTCCGGTGATGCCGTCTTTGAACCCAGCCCCAAGGACCGCCGCTTTCGCGACCCGTTGTGGCGAGAAAGCCCTGTCCTGCGCGGGCTGATGCAGCTTTACTTTGCCTGGAACAGCCATGTGCAGGACTGGCTGGACGCACAACCCATCGAAGCAGCCGACCGCCTGCGCATCCAGTTCGTGCTGGACCAGATGAAGGCCGCCCTATCGCCCACCAACCTGCCGATCCACCCCTCGGCCATGAAGCGGGCCGAGTCGAGCGCGGGCCGCTCGGCAGTGCAGGGGCTGAAGAACTTCGCGCTGGATCTGCAGGCCAATCGCGGCATGCCACGCCAGATCCGCCCCGGTGCCTATCGCCTGGGTGAGACGCTGGCGATGACACCCGGTGCGGTGATCTTTCGAAACGAACAGCTTGAACTGATCCAGTATGCCCCACAGACCGACCGCGTCCATTTGCGCCCGGTGCTGCTGATCCCGCCCCAGATCAACAAGTACTACGCCTTTGACCTGAAGCCGCAGAACAGCGTGCTGGGCTATCTTGTCTCGCAGGGGTTCCAGGTCTTTACGATAAGCTGGAAGAACCCCGGCCCCGAATCCGCGCTTTGGGGGATCGAGACCTATCTGACCGCGATCCTGCAGGCCATCGGGGCCATCCGCGTGGCGACCGGCGCGGACAAGGTCAACCTGATTTCGGCCTGCGCGGGTGGGTTGACGGCGATTTCGTTGCTGGGCCATCTGGCGCAGGTGAATGCACCGCTGGTCGCCAGCCATTCGTTGCTGGTCACGGCACTTTACCCCGGCAACGGCTCGATTCTTGAGGCGTTCACCACCGCCGGGAATTTGGAACTCGCCCGCCGCATTTCCGAGGCCGAGGGGACGATGGACGGGCTGGACCTGTCGCATCTGTTCGTCTGGCTGCGGCCCGAGGATCTGGTCTGGAGCTTCTGGGTCAACAACAACCTTCTGGGGCGACAGCCGCCGCCGTTGGATGTGCTGTATTGGGACAATGACCCGACACGGGTGCCGGCACGGCTGCATTCCGATTTCATCGACGTCTTCCTGTGGGATGTCTTCCGCACCCCCGGCCGCCAGATCCTGTTCGACCGCCCGATCGATTACGGTCTGGTGCGAGTGCCGACCTATTTCGTCGGCGGGCTTGAGGATTACCTGATGCCCTGGCGCGGCATCTATCGCGCGGTGGACGCCTTCGGCGGGCAGAACCGCTTCGTGTTGTCCACCAGCGGTCATGTGCAAAGCATCCTGCGCCCACCAAATCTGGCCAATACCGAGTATTTCGTGAACGATGACCATCCACCCGATCCGGACCGCTGGCTGCTTGAGGCAGAGCGCCGCCCCGGCACCTGGTGGGTGGACTGGACGGCATGGCTGCGTGGCCACGCAAGCGAGGAACGCCCCGCCCCCGCAACACTGGGCTCGGCCGAATTCCCGCCGCTTTGTCCCGCGCCGGGGCGTTATGTGCAGGAACGGATGCTGCCATAGGGCTGGAAGGCAGGCGAAGCCGGACCGTGGATAGCGTCAAGCGGGCTGCAATTCCTGCTACGATCCCGCGTGATAGTTCGGCTATCAATCAAAATGGTACATTACGATTCGAGAATTCCGGGTTTCGGGGCGGGAAAGGAAAGAAAGTCCAGGCAGGCCAGTAGTTGCGGAAAAAACGGGCACAGTTGATGTCAATGTCCCCAGCCCTGCTTTGCCTGTCGCAGAAGACGGCTTCTGTTACGCGGATCGGCCGGGGCGTTTCCGGCCAATCCTTCAGTCGGGTACAGTCCGGTCATGCAAGGCGGAGATAACGAGGGCTAATGTTCAAGGATGCAAGCAGGATTTCGTTTTTCGACGTCGGCAGGGACAGCGTCGCCGCGCTGCGCGATGGCGATCTGCACCCGCGATACGAAGATGCCGCCTGGCTTGGGGCCGTGGTTGCGACAAACAACCAGCAGCAAAGGCTTGGCCTTTACAAGTTCATCCGCAATTATCGGGACGAAAAAAGGGCGCGGAAATGCGTCGTCTTTCGGTCTTTTCCAATTATAGTCGAAAATTTCCGCTATGTCGGTAAAGTTCCGATGGTGAATGATCGCATCCTTCTGGCGGGCGCATCTGCATTGCGCGTCAGGATGAAGTTGGCCAAGAACCTTCCGGGAGAGGAGGTCGACAGGCGCATCATGGCAGAGACGGTATCGCGACATGCCGCCAATGACGCCGCCGCGACTAGCGAAATGGCCGAGATTGACCACGCCCTGCCCTTCGTGATCGAATGCCGAAACTTTTTCAATTTCTACCACTTCACGACGGAATCCCTGATCTATTTTCAGATGTATCGGGATTATGGGCTGACCGGTGAAATTCACCTGATCTCCAGCAGCGATGAGATCAAGGGCTTCATCGGCAGACTGATCAGTGATCTTTATCCGGATCTTGTGGAGCGAGTGAAATATGTCTCGGGCAGGGTCACGTTCAAGCGCGCGATCATTCCCTTCAACACCAATCATTTGTATCATCAGGCGACGCCAGAGGTCATCGAAGATATCGAGACCAAGGCCCGTTTCGCCAAGCTTGAACAGGATGGTGCGCTGCGCCCGCCCTCGATCGCAAATTACAAACGGATCTACAACAACAGCCGCGACGAATATATCGACAGGCACCGCCTGAATGCTTTGGCGCATTCCACACCGAAGCAACCGGGCGCGCGGCTTTACGTCTCGCGTCGGCCCGGCGCGGGCAAAGACCGCGAACTGAAGGGCGAAGACAGACTGGAAGAAATGCTTTCAAGGCATGATTTCAAGAAGATATATCTGGAAGACCTGTCCCCTCGCGAACAGATCGACCTGTGCCGGGATGCCGATATCTTCCTGTCGGCGCATGGCGCTGGCTTTGCCAACATGATGTATGCCCGGCCGGGCGCATGGTTTATCGAGTTGAGCCATCTGCAAACTGCGCGCCATCGTTTCGGTGATTTCAACATGCATGCGGCAGTCTCCGGCGCGCGCTATCTGCATTTCTTTGCCGATCACGCAACAAATGGCGCTGACGGGACGCCGAAGATGGAGGAAGCCGGCCATGCCGGGATTCACCTAACGAAATTTGCGCTGGATCGGCTTGAGGGGCTAGTATCCATCATCACCGATGTCCATGCCTATAAAGGCACGTTGATGCATATCAAAAATGCACTGCGGGAATCCCGCCCGGATATTGTGAAATCCTTTGTCGAGAAATGCCCCGCCTATCTTAAAGGTTGTGCAGAGATTTGCCTTGTCGCGGCTGAAGCCTGCATGATGCAGAACAAGCCCGAAAAGGCCATGCGCCACCTTTCCCGGGGGATAGATATTGCACCGTTCCGCGCCGATCTTTGGGACCGTTACCTTGAAATATCGCAGGCCACGAGTTCCGATGGCGCCGCCGCGCCAGAAGTCGGGATGAGGCATGCATTCCGCAATTTCCGCTGGATGCGCTCGGCCCAGGATGTCAGTGGCGCAACGCTGATCCAGGCTCCCGAGGGATATCGGAAGTAACCTTCCGCAACACCCTTCCGAAAGGTCACGATGGACATCCTGATCGACGATGACGGCTGCCGAGTCGAAATCGACCGGGCGGCCTTGCCAACGGCGGAGCGGATCGTCGTCACCTTTGCGGGCGTCGGGCGAGGTCGTATTCCGAAAGGAATTCCGGTTCCGCAATTCATCGGATCGGCATCGCGTTATGGCGCTGCCGTTTCCGTCATCGACAAAAACCGGACCTGGGGGAATGGCCTGAACGTTCCCGCGATCACTTCTGGTATTCTTGACCTGGCCGAAGGACGACCTGTCTTTACGCTGGGAACAAGCATGGGAGGATTTTTGGCAATCCTGTTCAGCACCCCCTTGCGCGCGGAGCGCACCGTTTCGGCCGGGGCACAGTATTCGGTTTGCCCAAGCGTGATGTCTTCTGAGCACCGCTGGGATTACTTCGCACGGCGCATTGGGGAATGGTGGTATCCCAGCCTGAACGGGTATTTCAACCTTGCGACCAAATACGTCACCCTGAACGGGAGTATCTGGCAGGAGCGTCGTCACTGGTCGCAATTCCCGCTGCAAGAAAATGCGCAGCATTACGTGATCGAGGGGATGGGCCATAACCTTGCCGCTCGCCTGAAGGATGCGGGCGCGTTGCCCGGCATCCTGGATCACGCCTTCCTTGCTGATTGGGGCAGCGACATGATCGACGCGGGCGTACTGGGCTTTCCAGCGCGCAGACTTGCGCCGAAAGGCCTGCATCCGGTGGGATAGCGGACCGGGGCGTTGTTACGTCCCGGCAACGGCCAGTCCAGCAACTCCGGTTCTTTGCGTTTCGGGCAACAGCGGCTCCAGCATCGCCAGATCCAGCTCTCGGCTGCGCAGCTTGCGCCGCAGCCAGCGCGTCATCGTGGCGATGGCCGGAACATCTGCACGACCAGGGCCAGAGGCAGGGACCAAGGCTGCCAGCAGCGCATCATAGATTTCCTGCGACTGCTTCTTGCGGGCCGTCGTCACCGCCTGCAACCGCTCGCGTGAGGATCGCATCCGTCGGTTGAAAACCGCAGCATTGCCGCTGTCGGGCCACAAGCGCAGGCTGTTTGCCCGCACCCTTTCGCGCAGTACCTGCACCAGCATGTCGGCGGCGGCGACCTCTTTCTCGACCCGGGTGCGGCAGGCGGGGATCGGCAAGTCGGTAAATTTGCGGCTGGTCCAAAGACGGAACTTCAGCGCGTTCATCTTGTGGTTCAGCCCGCCGCTTTGGGACCGCAGCACTAGATCGATCGGGGCGGTTTCCATCGTCAGCTCGCCCGCCGCGATACCGTCCCGGATGATCCGATCCGCCAGCGGGTTGCGGGTGACCACGACGCTGGTCCCCATCCCGTCGCGGTTGTATTCGGGGATCCAAGCATCCCCCAGCGAGATGTCGGCCAGTTCGGTCAGCACATCAGTGCAGAAATCGCAGGCCTTGTTCTTGAACAAACCCGATCCCCACATGTCGCCCAGCCGCCGCATGCGGATCCGTCGCGTCCGCAGGGTCTGGTCGCTGGCCGAAAAGAAATAGTCGTTGGCCTCTCCTTCGGGATTCTTCACGCGGTATTGCGCATCGGTATAGCTGCCCTGGATCCCGGCGCTTTGCGCCAGGAAGTCGGTATAGTGGCGGCTTTTCAGGCCACCGCAGATGATCCCGACCAGAAAGCGAATCCGTTCGCGCAGTTCGGGGTGGTAATGCTGCTTCAGGCGGATCGCCTTGACGAAGCAGGCGACGCCCGACACTGCCACGCGGCCCGGAGTCTGCTGGATGATCGAGAACAACTCGTCCATCGTGACCGGGAAGTAGCGGGTTTTCGAGATCGACAGGATGGCCTTTTCGTCGCGAAAGACGGCATAACGATAGCCGCCTTCGGCATCACCCTGCACCACGTAAAGGTAATCGACCTCGGCCCGGCGCAACAATTGCTGAAACACATAGGTTGCGACCCCGCCCGAGGACGAGGAGGGCCGGAACGCGTTGCTATGCCCGATATAGCTGTTCTCGAAATGCCCTCCGCGCTGATGGATGTTGGGGGCACGGCCGTGAAAGATCCGGCCCAAGGCATCCTCATCCCTGACCTCAGGCTCGGGCGTCGGGTTGAAGGGACAGACACGGACCGCTTCGGCCGGGATCTGCTTTCCGGTAGGGCGCGGCGACCAGAACCCTTCCTTGTCCCAGGCCATGGCCAGACTGCCCTGCGATTCAGACACGCAGACCCCGCAGCCCGTGCACATCACCTTCAGGGGATTGGCGCTGGCGATGCGGGCCTGTGGGCGCGCGGGCACTGGCTTGCGGGCCGAGGGTGGCACGTCGGTCGGCACGGTTTCCGGCCGCGCTTTGGGTGGCTTCGGCGCGGGCGTGTCGGCCAGGGCCAGTGCATCGCGCAGAAACCCGATCGAGCTTTCGCGCAGCTCGTCCAACCGTCGGTTGACCGACAGCCAGTCGATCGGCTTGAGAAGCGCAGCGCTATCTGCGGCGGCGGCATCGACGATCAGCCGGTCCTGCAAGCCAACTGCGCGCAGGATCGAGGTGAAGCGCGCCATGCCCCGGTTGGGATTGGCAAAAGCGATGAAGGGTTTGTTGAAGATGATCGAGAATGCTACCCCGTGGAAGGAATCCGTAACCACGAAATCGGCCTGATAAAACCCCATCAGCCACGCTTCGACCGACTTGTCGCCTCCGCCGGTGGCGGGCTTGACATCCATTGCCAGTCGTTTGGCGATATCCCCGACCAGCCGCGATTTTTCCGGGTTGGGATCAAGGATATAGCTGGTGATCCTGCGGCCCGCCGCAGGGTCCAGCCTGTCGGCGAACAGGCTGCGGTAGCGTTCGGGCGGCAGCAACAAGGTCGGGTCCAGGACATGGCGCGCCTCGACCCCCAGATTGTCCCGGCAAAGCGCCACCGCGCTGTCTTCGCGGACCGAGACGGCATCGAACAGGGCAAGGCGGCGCGCGGCATCGCGGGTTTGCGTCTCGTCATATTCCCAGCTGTCCGCCCCGAACGAGGCGGCATAGCTGATCCGCCGTATGTCTCGGCGTTCGGGGTCCAGATAGCCGTGAAAGAAGTCGGCCAGAATACCCCGCGCATATTTCGGTCGCCAGACCTGGTCGCTGCCCGCAATGACCGCGTCCAGCCCATAATCCCCCAGCCGGGCGCGAAGCTCGGCCGAGTTGCGGAAAGTCCGGGTGATTGGCAGGACGTGGCGTTCGATGAATGCGCTGTTCTGGCACTCCGTCTCGATCTCGATCCGGTTGGTGATCGCCGGGACTTCCGCGTCCTTGGGAGACTTGGCCGGACCCTGCGCGGCATAGCGGCGGTTGATCAGGACAGGGTCGCAATCCAGGTCGCGCAGCACCTGCATCAACGCAAGAGCCTGCAGGTTGCCGCCGTAATTCTTGCTGAGTGGCAGTGTCAGGATGCCGACCTTGCGTCGGTGCTTGGGTTCGGGGAGCGCCTCTGGCTGCACCTGCTTCGCCCCGCCCGTCGCGCGGAAGGCGTCGATCTGCCCGGTCAGCTTTCCCGCCCTGTCCACCAGTGCCGCGATGGCATCGTTCCGGTCCGCGCCGGTGGTCAGGACCAGCTTCCTGCTGTCGTCACCGGTCACCGAAAACGCCATCTGCGGATTGCCCCGCCGCACCAGCGCGACTGACAGCCCGCCTGCGTCGGGAAGGGTCAGGTCAAAGCCGAAGCCGATCCGGCGATAGGCGAAATCCACCACCAGGCAGCGTTTCTGAAAAACCCAGATCCGCTTCAGGTGCTGGCCCAGATCAGTGCTTGCCAGCGCCTCGATGACCGCAGCGGTCAGTTCTTCGGCCTTTTCAGGGCTTATCTTCGCATCGCTCATCTGCTGTCCTTGCTGGCTGGGGCCGCGACCTAGCGCGTCCCGGTCATTCTGTGCTGGGGTGCTTCGAGAGGGGCCGAGGCGCGGCCAAGCACCTCGCCAACGATCGCGATCACACGGTCGGTCGCATTCCGCCCGACCCGGATCCCGCGATGCCCGTCCGACATCGCGGGCACTCGCGCATCTGCATCGACCCCCTCGATATCGGCAAAGACCGTGTCATAGTTGCAGCGCGACACATGCGCGCATTTCAGGAAATCGCCCCAGCGGTGCAGTTGTGTCTGCCGGGTGCCGATCTCGATCACGGTCGCGCCGGGCCGGGCATAAATCATATTGGCCAGCCCCGCGCCATGCGGCGCGATCACGATGTCGGCGCCATTCATCGCAGCGACCTGCTCCAGCGGCGAAAGATGCTCGAACGCGACCTGTTCAAAGCCAAGCGCCGCCAGTTCCTCAAGCAGGGGCTTATGACCCTCGATCCCGCGGACGCGGGCGCCCTGCCCTTCGTCCCGGCCCATCCAGATCAGCCGTGGGGTGGAGGAGTGCCCTGCGCGTGGAAGCTGTGCCAGCGCGGCTTCTCGCAGCAGGCGCAGGCTGCTGTCATAGGTGAATTTCGCCGCCTGCTTGAAGCGGGAGGGGTCGCGCAGCACCGGGGGCCAGCGCGGATCGACCCCCGCCAGCACCGCATCGATCATGGGGTCGCGCACCGCGTAAAGCAGATGCTGGTGACTATAGACCGAACGGACCCGGTCATAATCCCCGGCCGCGCGCTCGAACGTGATGCGGTCGGCCAGGCTGGGAAAGATGGTGGCCACAAAGCGGCGGATAAAGCTTTTCACCTTGCCGCTGGGCAGGTGGATTCTGATCGGCGCGGTTGAGCCATCGTTCAGGAAATGCGCCAGCGAGCCCAGAGTCTCGGTCGAGAAATGATAATAGTTGAAGCCGTTCTTCAGTTCGATCGCGACGCCCAGTTTCGCGGCCTCGGCCGCGTCATGGGTGCCGATCCGCGCCGGGCCCTTGGCGCGGGTGCGGCGAATGGCGCGGTTCAACCGCTCCAGCCGCCAGCGTTCGTCATTGGCGGTAGCGAATTGCGTCCTGACGCGGCTGCCCGAGGCACCGTTCAACCAGAAGCGGTTGGCAAGCTGCACCATGCCCCGTTCGAAGCGCGCGTTTTCAAGGACCACCGGAGCCGACAGGATCTCAAGCACGTTTTCGGTCATCATCCGGCCTTGGCGGACCAGCATCGCGTGCTGTCGCGCGCAAAGCGCGGGATCGTCGCTGCCCGCGAACAGGCGCACGGCGGCGGCCTTGGCGGGCCGGATGATCCAGTCAGGGGGGTCGCCGACATAGGACAGGCCGGGATGCACTGCCGGCATGTGCAGAATGTCCATGGGGGGACGTCGGAAATCAAAGGTCATGAAACGTCCAGACTGACTAAACTACTGACGAGGTTCCGGGCGACGACCCTGGGGTCAACGCGGCACCCGGCCCTGCCTGCGCAGAATAATCAGAATGCGACTGATTCGCTCACGTTTATGTGATTATTGCTTTACAAAAAGGCTTCCCGCGAATTTTCGGGCAATCCACGGGGAAATGCGCGGCGACCGGAGCCACCGCGCGGTCGGAAAGCTGCGTCAGCCCCTGAGTTTCATCCCGTGTTCGCGCGCGCAGTGCCGGGCTATGTCGGCATGGGTCGCGATCCAGCAATCGCCTTTGTCCGCGATCCGCCGCAGCAATTCCTCAAGGATGAAGATGCGCGAGCGATAGCCGGTGACATGGGGATGCATGGTCAAAAGGAACAGCCCGCCTTCTGCATAGGCGCCCTCGAATTCACGCAGGAAGATGTCGAGGACGGCGGTCGGAGGCGTATAGGGCCGCTGGCCGCCGAAGCGGTTCATCATGAAATAGGGGGCGTCGTCGCGGATCCATTCCACCGGCAGTTCCACGATGCCGGTCGGGCGACCGCTGCTGACAATCTCATAGGGGTCGTCATCGGCGAAAAGCGAGCTGTCATAGACCAAGTCCAGCTCTTCGGCGATTGCCAGCGTCGCCGGGCTGTAATCCCAGGACGGCGTGCGCATCCCGACCGGGCGGGTTCCGGTGATCCGCTCAAGCGTGTCAGCCGCACGCAGCATCAGCTCGCGCTCGCGTTCGGGCGGAACCTGGGTGTTTACCTCGTGAATCCAGCCATGCAGCGCGACCTCATGCCCGTCGCCCACCAGCGATTTCTGTTCGTCCGGGTAAAGTTCGGCCGCGACGCCGGGCACGAAGAAGCTGGCTTTCGCGCCGAAGCGGTCCAGCGCCTCGCGGATGCGGGGGATCCCGCGACGGTTGCCATATTGCCCCCAGGACAGGCGCCCGAGGGACTTGCCGCCGTCACGCAGCTCGTTCGTCTCGTGGTCGCTGTCAAAGCTCAACGCGACCGCGCAGCGTGCCCCACCCGGCCAGCTCGCCGGTTTCAGCGAGCGTCCGGCGCGGACGAAATCCACCAGGCTACGCCAGGTCGGTTCGTCCCAGCTATGGGGCGGGGTTTCGGGCGCAATGCTCATCGAGTTCTCCATCGGCAGAAAGGGAAGCCGGACCGGAAATTCCGGTCCGGGCTGGCAGATGCGCGTGGTGCCCTGCGCGTCCCCGTTTGCGGGGGCGCAGGGTTCGGGCGATCATTTCGCGGGGTGAACGTCCATGGCGACGGTGTCTTCGTCCGCGCGCGGTTCATAGCTGACCTTGTCGGCCTTCATTCCCCAGGCCGAGACATTGATCGCCAGCGGCAGGTCGGGGCGGTCGGTCGCGACCAACAGGTTCGCCTCTTCCAGCAGGGACTTGCGCTTGGCCTCGTCCATCTCGGCCGCGGCGGCCTCGATCAGCTGGTCCATCTTGGGATTGGCATAGCCGCGCACGTTGAAAGCGCCGAGCCCCTTGTCGGGGTCGTTGCTGTGCATCAGCGAGGACAGGGTATAGTTCGCCTCGCCCGTCAGCGTGGCCCACGACGCCATGTAAAGCGAATATTCGCCGCGCGTCTTGGCCGGGTTGAAGACGGTGGCGGGCACGCCCTGTACGTCTACGGTCACGTCGATCGCGGCCAGCATCTGCGCGATGGTCGGGCCAAGCTCGGTCGGCATCCGGTCGTTGGCATAGGCCAGCGTGACCTTGAACCCTTCGGGATAGCCGGCATCGGCCATCAGCTGGCGCGCCTTGTCGACATCGAATGTGGGCGCGGGGATCTGGTCGTTATAGCCGAAAATATTCGGCGTCACGAGCTGGGTAGCGACCTCTCCCATGCCTTCCAGCGCGAATTCGACGATCGTCTCGCGGTCCAGCGCCAGATCGAAGGCCTCACGGACGCGCGCGTCGGCAAAGGGGTTCTTTTCAAGCTTCTTGCCCGCATTGTCCCAGACCTGCGGCGAGTTCTCGCGGAAATCGAATTCCAGATAGGGGATGAAGACCGAAGGGGCTTTCTCGACCTTCAGGGCGCTGTCCTGTTCGACGCTCGCAAGATCCGTCGCCGGGATCTTCGAGATCAAGTCGACCTGACCCGCCTTCAGCTGCGCGACGCGGGCGGCATCGTTCGGGATCTCCTTGCGGGTGACGTGGTCCCAAGGCTGTGTCCCACCCCAGTAGCCGTCGAATTTCTCAAGCACCAGATCCTGCGTCGGCGCCCAGCTGACGAACTTGTAGGGGCCGGTTCCGATGGTGGCCTTGCCCGAGTTGAATCCCTCGGCCGAAGTCTCCTTGGTCGAGTAGTCGGCAGCCGCGGTGTGGGACACGATGAACAGACGGATCAGGTCGTTGGGCAGCGTCGGCGCCGGACCCTTGGTCTTGATGCGGATGGTATGGGGGTCGACGATCTCGACCCCGGCCACGCGACGGACATAGATCGTGGTCGGGTTCGGGCCGGTCACGTTCGGGATCCGCTCGATCGAGAATTTCACGTCCTCGGCGGTAAAGTCGGATCCGTCATGGAATTTCACGCCTTCGCGCAGCTTGAATTCCCAGGTCGTGTCGTCGATCGGCTTCCATTCGGTCGCCAGCGACGGTTCGATCTGCAGGTTGTTGCCCGATTTCAGCAGCGTGTCGAAGACCTGCTTGGTCGCCTCGGCATTGGCCGAGGTGGCGGTGAAATGCGGGTCCATCGAGGCCGGGCCGGATTTGGTGGCGATCACCAGATCGGCGGCCATCGCCGAATAGGGCAAGGCAAACGCGCTCATCAGCAGCGCGGCGCGAAGCATGGGCTTCAGGTTCATCGGTTCCCTCTTGGGTTGTGGTTGTATCGCCGGCTTTGCACCGGTCTGTTCTGGCATCGGGCTGTCATGGCTCATCCTCGGCCGGTTCGTTGCCAAGCGACTGGGGCCAGTCCCCCGAAGCCGCGACCAGCTTGGTCAGAATTTCGGACAGGCAGAGCCTTTCGGCGGGGCTGAGCCGTTCCAGCATCAGCCGTTCATGCCCCAGCATCTCGGCCTTGACCGCCTCGACCCCTGCCCTGCCCTCGTCGGTCAGGTGCAGGGTGACGCGGCGCTGATCCTCGGCATCGCCTTCGCGGTCGATCATGCCAAGGCGGTAGACCTTGTTTGCGGCGCGGCTCAGCGTGTTCTTGGGAAAACCCGAGGAGCGCACCAGATCGGTCAACGTCGAGGGTCCGCCCAGATATAGCGACCACAGCACCACGAAATCCGGCCTGAGCAGCCCCAGCCGTCCCTGGATGAAGCCATAGACGGGGCTGTTGAAGTGAAGCGCAAGATAATTCAGCCGGTACGAGAACCAGCACGGATTTTCCCAAAGACGGGTACGAAGCGGGCTGTCCTCGGCAATGCCTTCGGCCGTGATGGGCATGTCCCGGCCCGCCCTTCCTTCAAAAAGCGACTGCCTTATCTCGTCATCCATGAGAATGCCCATGATTGCGTCACAAGTTCCGTTTGGGACGTTATTGGCAACAAATACCTTGCGTCAATGATAATATTTGTTCCTTATGGAACCAAAAATACGGCGATTCACCGACCCTGGCCACCTTGCCCGGTGCCGTCCGGGGCGGCCCGCCAAAGCAGGAACGGGACCGGAAGAATGCGAATTCAGGACATGAACTGGGGCCAGGTCGAAGCGCGCGTGACCCAAGACGACCGTTGCGTGCTGCCCATCGGCTCTGTCGAGCAGCACGCTTATCTAAGCCTTGCGACCGACATGATCTTGGCCGAGCGCATCTCGGTTGAGGCGGCCGAGCCCACGGGCGTGCCCGTCTTTCCCTGCCTGCCCTATGGCATGGCCTCCAGCTTTGCGGCCTATCCGGGGACGATTTCGCTGAAGCTGCGCACCTATCTGGCGGTGATCGAGGACATGCTGGACAGCCTCCACCGGGGCGGGTTCCGCCGCATCCTGATCGTGAACGGGCATGGCGGCAATTCGCCCGTCAACCCGCTGATCAGCGAATGGCTGAACGCCCATCCCGACGCCTCGGTGAAACTGCACGACTGGTGGCGGGCGCCACGGACCTGGGCGAAAGTGATGGAAACCGACCCCGCCGCCTCGCATGCAAGCTGGATGGAGAATTTCCCCTGGACCCGGCTGGACGGCGCGCCGGTTCCGAGTTTCAGCAAGGACCGCATCGACTTCGCGGCCGTCGCGCGCGTGGATGCGCAGCGCAAGCGCGAACGCATCGCCGAGGGCAACTATCACGGCGTCTTCCAGCGCCCGGACGCGGACATGCTTGCGATCTGGCAGGTCGGCGTCGAGGAAACCCGGCACGAGATCGAACACGGCTGGCACTGACGGCGGGGGCAGGCATGGCATCCTTCATCTTCCGACGGTTCGCGCAGGCGCTGATCGTCCTTCTGGTCATGTCGGTGCTGGTCTTCGCGGGCGTCTATGTGATCGGAAACCCGGTCGACGTGCTGATCTCACCCGACGCGACGCAGGCGATCCGGCAGCAGGTGATCCAGCAATACGGTTTCGACCTGCCGATCTGGCAGCAATACCTGCATTTCCTGCAACGCCTGCTGACCGGAGATCTGGGCAGCTCCTTCGTCTTCAACATGCCTGTCGGCACGCTGATCGCGCAAAAGCTGCCCGCGACGCTGGAACTGACCCTGATCGCGGTGCTTTTCGCCTCGGCCGTGGGTATCCCGCTGGGGGTCTATGCCGGGTATCGCCCCGACAGCCTCGTCTCGCGCGTGATCATGGCGGTGTCGGTACTGGGATTCTCGGTCCCGACCTTCTGGATCGGGCTGATGCTGATCATGGTCTTTGCAGTGCAGTTCGGCATCCTGCCCGCAGGCGGTCGCGGCGAGACACGGGATCTGTTCGGCGTCCCCTTCTCTTTCCTGACGCTCGACGGCTGGTCGCATCTGATCCTGCCTGCGCTGAACCTGTCATTGTTCAAGCTGTCGATGATGTGCCGTCTTGCGGCTTCGGGCACGCGCGAGGTGATGCTGACCGACACGATCAAATTCGCCCGCGCCGCGGGCATCCCGGAGCGTGTGATCCTGCGTCGCCATGTGCTGAAGCTGATCTCGATCCCGCTCGTCACTGTCTTTGGGCTTGAGCTTGGCTCGACCTTGGCCTTCGCGCTGGTGACCGAGACGATCTTCAGCTGGCCCGGCCTTGGCAAGCTGATCGTCGATTCCATCACCTCGCTCGACCGGCCGGTGATGGTGGCTTACCTCATGCTGGTCTCGGCGCTCTTCGTGGTCATCAATCTGTGCGTGGACCTCGCCTATGCGGCGCTTGATCCCCGCCTGCGTCACGGAGGACGCTGAGATGTCGGTCGCATCATCCGCGGGCTCGGTCTCGCCCCTCGCGCAGTTCTGGCGCGAATTTCGCCGCAACAAGGTCGCCGTGGTGGCGCTGGTCGTGGTGGCGTTGATCGTCTTCGTCGCGATCTTTGCGCCGCTGATCGTGCCGCAGGACCCCTATGACCTGAAATCTCTGGTGCTGCGCGATGCGCGCCGCCCGCCCGGCTATGTCGGGCGCGACGGGATGCTGCACCTGCTTGGCACCGACAGTCAGGGCCGAGACCTTCTGTCCGCCATCGTCTATGGGCTGCGGATCAGCCTGCAAATGGGCCTGATGGCCGGTGCGATCGCCTTCGCCATCGGTGCGGTGGTCGGCTGCTCTGCCGCCTTTGTCGGGGGCCGGATCGAGGCGCTGGTGATGCGCATCGTCGACATCCAGCTGTCCTTTCCCGCGATCCTGCTGGCTTTCGTGGTGGCCGCGATCCTTGGCCAAGGGAAAGAGCAACTGATCCTGGCGCTGGTCTTTGCCCAATACGCCTATTTCGTGCGCACCGCCCATGGTGCCGCCGCGGCCGAGCGGCAGAAGGATTATGTGCAGGCCGCGCTGTCCGTGCCGATGGGCGGCTGGTTTGTCATCACCCGCCATATCCTGCCCAATGCCCTGCCGCCCCTGATCGTGGTCGCGACGGTTCAGGTCGCCTCGGCCATCTCGCTTGAGGCGACGCTCTCCTTCCTCGGCGTCGGTTTGCCCGCGACCGAACCCTCGCTCGGGATGCTGATCGCGAACGGCTTCCAATACCTGATGTCCGGCCGCTACTGGATCGCGATCTATCCAGGGGTGGCACTGATCATCCTGATCATGGGGATCAACCTTGTCGGCGACCAGATCCGTGACCAGCTGAACCCGAGGCTGCGCAAATGACCGACCTGCTTGAGGTGCGTGACCTGCGCACATGGTTCCACACCGACCGGGGTATCGTGAAATCGGTCGACGGCATCTCGTTTTCGCTGAAGCGGGGCGAGGTCATGGGGCTGGTCGGCGAATCCGGCTCGGGCAAATCGATCACCGGGTTTTCGCTGATCGGCCTGATCGACAGGCCCGGCAGGATCGAGCAAGGCAGTTCGATCCGCTTTGGCGGGCGCGAACTGGTCGGACTGGACGAACGCCAACTGCGCGGCATCCGGGGCAAGGACATCTCGATGGTGTTCCAGGACCCGATGATGACGCTGAACCCCGTAGTCCGGATCATCGACCAGATCGGCATGGCGATCCGCGCGCATGAGGCGGCCTCGGATGCCGAGGTCCGCCGCCGCGCCGTCGAGGCCTTGGCGCGCGTCCGCATTGTCGACCCCGAACACAAGGTCGACCAGTACCCGCATGAATTCTCGGGCGGCATGCGCCAGCGGGTCGCCATTGCCATCGCGCTGCTGCACCGACCCCGGTTGGTGATCGCGGATGAGCCGACGACCGCGCTGGATGTCTCGGTGCAGGCCGAAATCCTGAAGGTGGTCAAGGCGCTGGTGGCCGAAATGGGCACCTCGCTAATCTGGATCAGCCACGATCTTGCGACAGTGTCATCGATCGCGGACCGGATCACGGTCATGCGGCGCGGCCGGATCGTCGAGGCGGGCCCGGTCCGCACAGTGCTGGACGCGCCCGCCCATCCCTATACGCAGGCGCTGCTTGATGCCCTGCCGTCACGCTCGAAGCCGGGGGAGATGCTGGCCTCTGGCGCGACCGAGGTGGCGGGTCAGCTTGATCCGTCGATGCTGCGCGGCGCTGCCATCGGCGCGCCTGCCGATCCGGGCTTCGTCACTGCGCGGGGCGTCGACAAGCTGTTCCAGCGCCCGGCGGGCAATCTGCGGCGGCTGGCGATGCGGCTGGGTCTGGCGGGCGCGCCCCCGCAGGTCCACGCGGTCAAATCGGCTTCGCTGACGATCGCGCGGGGCGAGATCCTTGGCCTCGTCGGAGAATCCGGCTCTGGCAAGTCGACGCTGGGGCGGATCCTGTGCGGCATCACCCCGCCCACCGCTGGTACCGTCTTGGTCGGCGGCGAACCTGTGATGAAGGGAGAGCGCAAGCATGGCACCAGGGTTCAGATGATCTTTCAGGATCCCTTCGCCTCGCTTGATCCGCGGCGGACGATCTTTCAATCCGTAGCCGAGGGGCCGGTCGCCCATGGCCTTTGCACCCGTGCCGAGGCGCGACCCTATGTTGAGCGCTGGCTGCGCGCCGTGGCCTTCGACCCGGCGCTGGCAAACCGCTATCCGCACCAGTTCTCGGGCGGGCAGCGCCAGCGGATCGCGATCGCCCGCGCGCTGGCCATGCAGCCCGAGATGCTGGTCTGCGACGAACCGGTCGCCTCGCTGGACGTGTCGATCCAGGCGCAGGTCATCAACCTGCTGATGGAGCTGCGTCGGCACCTGAACCTGACGCTACTGTTCATCAGCCACGACCTGTCGGTGGTCCATCACCTGTGCGACCGGGTCGTGGTGATGCGGCATGGCGAATTCGTCGAGACCGGCACCGCCGCCCGCATCTTCCATGCGCCGGAACAACCCTATACGCGGATGCTGCTGGAGGCGATTCCACGGCTGGAATCCTGAAGGCAGACGGGTCGGACAAGGAAAGGGACTGCATGGCACGGGCGCGCGAATTCGGACTTGAAGCGGGGATCATGTCCCCCGGTGCAGGCAACGCGATCACCGACGTGCCGGGCGTCCGAGTGGGCCACACCACCCTGCGCCGCGGCACGGTCAATACCGGCGTCACCGCGATCGTGCCGCAGCCGGGGAACCTGTTCCTGGACAAGCTGACAGCGGCGGTCGAGGTCATCAACGGCTTTGGCAAAAGCGCGGGGCTGGTGCAGGTGGCGGAACTCGGCACGCTGGAAACCCCGATCCTGCTGACCAACACCTTCGGCGTCGGTACCTGCGTCAATGCGCTGATCCGCCGCGCCATCGCCGAGACGCCCGCCATCGGGCGCGAGACCTCGACCGTGAACGCCGTGGCCTGCGAATGCAATGACGGCCCGCTGTCCGACATCCAGGCCCTTGCCGTGACCGAGGCAGACGCGCTGGCGGCGCTGGATGCGGCAGGGGTCGACGTGGCCGAAGGCTCGGTCGGGGCCGGGACCGGCATGTCCTGCTTCGGCTTCAAGGGCGGGATCGGCACCGCCTCGCGCCGCATCGCCATTGCCGGGCGGGATTGCCATCTTGGCGCGCTGGTGCTGGCGAATTTCGGGCGGGCGGGCGATCTGGTGCTGCCCGACGGACGCCGGCCCGATCCCCGCATTGCTCCGCAGCCGGAAAAGGGTTCGATCATCGTGATCCTGGCGACGGACGCACCGGTCGATCAACGCCAGTTGCAACGGATTTGCCGCCGCGCGGGCGCGGGCATCGCCCGGCTTGGCGCGTTTTGGGGGCATGGCAGCGGCGACATCGTGCTGGGCTTCACCACCGCAAACCGTGTGCCGCATTTCCCTCAAGGCGACACGACCCCGCTTGTGCGCCTGTCCGACAGCCGCATCGACGACCTGTTCCGCGCCGCCTGCGAAAGCACCGAGGAAGCGATCCTGAACGCGCTTTGCACCGCGACCGAGGTCACAGGCCCCGGCGGGCTGACGCGTCCGCAGCTTTCGGACTGGCTGCGCGGGCACTGAACGCCTGCGCCGGGCTGGACCACAAGGCCCGCCCGGCGCGCTTTTGCGTTCAGTGCTGGCCGGCCGCAACCAGCGGGACCTCGTTTCCGGCGGCATCGAACAGCTTGCCATCCAGGAAGTAGTCCCCGTCCTCAAGCTGGGCGATATCGGCATAGCGCAGCGTTCGCTCGGACGCCGCGCCAAAGACCGACGGCTCGGTCGGCGTGCCGGCCCGCAGGTGGTTGAACAGCACGTTCAGCACGATCGCCATCAGCGCGGACGAGCTGATGCCCGAATGGAATATGGTCTGCACCCAAGCCGGGAACTGATCGTAGAAGCCCGGCAGGACGATCGGGATCGTTCCGAAGCCGATCGAAGTCGCAACGATGATCAGGTTCATGTTCCCGGCATAATCGACCCGCGCGAGGGTGCGGATGCCGCTGGCAGTGACGGTGCCGAACAGCACGATCCCCGCACCACCAAGAACCGGGCTGGGAATGGCCGCGACCACGCGCCCCATGACCGGCAGCAGTCCCAGCGCGACCAGGATCAGCCCGCCCGTGGCCACGACATAGCGGCTTTTGACCCCGGTGACGGCGACCAGTCCCACGTTCTGGGCAAAGGCGCTTTGGGTGAAGGATCCGACAACCGGGGCCAGCATGCTGGACAGCATGTCGGCGCGCAGCCCGTCGCCCAGCCGTTGCGAATCCACCTTGGTCTCGACGATTTCACCGACGGCGAAAATGTCGGCCGATGTTTCAACCATCGTCACCAGGATGACGATGAACATCGACAGCGTCGCCGCGATTCCGAAGGTCGGCAGGCCGAAATGGAAGATGCCCGGCAGCGCAAAGGTCGGACCGCTTCCGACCTGCGAAAAGTCGGTCATCCCTGTCGCATAGGCAATGACCGTGCCGAAGACCAACGCCAGCAGGATCGACAGACGCGAGATCGCGGCATTCCCGACCTTGCTGAGCAGCAGCACGATGGCCAGCGTCATCCCGGCCAACAGGATATTGGCGGGGCTGCCGAAATCGGGCGCGCTGCGGTTGCCGCCCATCGCCCAGGAGCCAGCGACCGGCATCAGGGTCAGGCCGATGGTGGTGATCACGATCCCCGCCACCAGCGGCGGGAAAAAGCGCGTGATGCGCGAAAAGACCGGTGCGATCAGCAGGCCCAGGAACGATGCCGCCATGACCGAGCCCAGGATCGCCTGAATGCCGCCATTGCCCGCAATCGCGATCATTGTCGCGACTCCGGCAAAGGACACGCCTTGCACCAGCGGCAACTGGCAGCCGAAGAAGGGCAAGCCCAGCGTCTGCAGCAGTGTCGCCACGCCCCCCGCGAAAAGCGATGCGGTGATCAGCAGCCCGATATCGCCCGGGCTCAGCCCCGCGGCCTGGCCAACGATCAGCGGGACGGCGACGATGCCGCCATACATGGTCAGGATATGTTGCAGCCCATAGGCCAGATTGGCAGCAAGGCCGAGCTTCTCGTCCTCGGGGCGCGTCGCGACCTCTGCTCCAGTATTCTCCAATGTTTCCAAAGTCATCTCGCCCCTTTCAGCAATTTTGCCATCCCCCCGGCAGAGGGGGCGGACCATAATGGCAAAGGTCGGGTACGACTTTTCGATTAGGCTTTAAGCTATCTTAACCGATGGGATAAAATACGGGGGCTAGGCCTTCCAACGGAACACCCTTCTCGCATCTGGCGAGTCTCAGGGGCGTGGCCGGGCGCTGCAAGTATCTGAAATAAAGCGCAAACCCGGAACGGCCCAAATGGGCGGCGGGGAATGCAGGGATCCGGCAGGATCATGTTATCCCCGCGCGCCGCGGTCATGTCCAGCATCGGGCGGCACGTCACGGGAAAGCGTGGCACATGGATCACCATGCACCACGCCAGTCAGTCTGCTAGGGGCGGCGGACCGGTTCCGGCGCCCCCTTGCGGGATCAGGGGATCAGCCGGGCGATGATCAGGTCGGCCGCCTCTTCCGGGGTCATCGCGGTCGTGTCGATGCGAATCTCGGCCGAGTCCGGCGCCTCATAGGGCGAGTCGATGCCGGTGAAGTTCTTCAACTGGCCCGAACGCGCCTTGGCATAAAGACCCTTCACGTCTCGGCCCTCGGCCACTTCCAGCGGCGTATCGACAAAGACCTCGATAAACTCGCCCGGCTGCATCATGCCGCGCACCATGTCGCGTTCCGACCGGAACGGCGAGATGAAGGCGGTGATGACGATCAGACCGGCATCGGTCATCAGCTTGGCGACCTCGCCGACGCGACGGATGTTCTCGATCCGGTCGGCCTCGGTGAAGCCAAGGTCCTTGTTCAGACCGTGGCGGACGTTGTCGCCGTCAAGAAGGAAGGTGTGGCGGTTCATCCGCGCCAGCTTCTTCTCGACGATATTGGCGATCGTCGACTTGCCCGAACCGGACAGGCCGGTCAGCCACAGCACGGCGGGCTTCTGATGCTTCATCCCGGCATGATGCTCGCGCCCGATATCGGTCGCCTGCCAGTGGATGTTCTGGGCGCGGCGCAGGGCATAGTGGATCAAGCCGGCGGCGACCGTGTGGTTGGTCATCTTGTCGATCAGGATGAAGCCACCCAGGTCGCGGTTCTCGTCATATGGGGCGAACGGAATCTCGCGGTCCGTGGTGACGTTGGCGACGCCGATGGCGTTCAGGTCCAGCGTCTTGGTCGCCAGATGTTCCTGCGTGTTGACGTTCACCTCGTATTTCGGGGCATGGACCGTGGCCGAGACGGTCTGCGTCCCGATCTTCAGCCAATAGGCCCTGCCCGGAACCATCTCGTGCTCGTCCATCCAGACGATGGTGCTTTCGAACTGGTCGGCAACCTCCAGCGGCGACTGGGCCGCGACGATCACCTGCCCGCGCGAGCAGTCGATTTCGTCCGCCAGCGTCAGGGTGACGGATTCGCCAGCCACCGCAAGATCGCGGTCGCCTTCCAGCCCAACGATCCGCGCGATGGTCGAGGTCTTGCCCGAGGGCAGCACCCGGACCGCGTCACCCGGCTGGATCGTGCCCGAGGCAACCAGCCCTGCAAAGCCGCGGAAATCCAGGTTCGGGCGGTTCACCCACTGCACCGGCATCCGGAACGGCTTGGCCTGATCGGCGGTGGCGTCGACATCGACAGTTTCAAGATGCGGCAGCAGCGCGGTGCCCGAATACCAGGGCGTGTTTTCGCTGCTCGCAGTGATGTTGTCGCCCTTGAAGCCGGAGATCGGGATCGCGGTGAACTCCTCGATGCCGATGCTTTGCGCGAATTGACGGTAATCGGCGACGATCTTGTCGAAGGCGGCCTGATCGTAACCGACCAGATCCATCTTGTTCACCGCCAGCACGATGTGACGGATGCCCAGCAGCTTCACCAGATAGCTGTGCCGGCGGGTCTGGGTCAGCACGCCCTTGCGCGCGTCGATCAGGATCACGGCCAGATCGGCAGTCGAGGCACCGGTGACCATATTGCGGGTATATTGTTCGTGGCCGGGGGTGTCCGCGACGATGAACTTGCGCTTTTCCGTGGCGAAGAAGCGATAGGCCACGTCGATGGTGATGCCCTGCTCGCGTTCGGCGGCCAGCCCGTCGACCAGCAGCGCGAAGTCGATTTCCTGGCCCTGCGTGCCGACGCGCTTGCTGTCAGCCTCCAGCGCGGCAAGCTGGTCTTCGAAGATCATCTTGCTGTCGTAAAGCAGCCGCCCGATCAGGGTGGATTTGCCGTCATCGACCGAGCCGCAGGTGATGAAGCGCAGCATGGTCTTGTGCTGGTGCGCCTCAAGATAGGCGTCGATGTTCTCGGCGATCAGGGCGTCGGTCTTGTAGATCGGTTCTTGGGTCGTCATGGGGTCACCTGATTTCGGTGGAATTGCTGGGAGAGGCGGCAAAAGGGCTTAGAAATAGCCTTCCTGCTTCTTCTTCTCCATCGAGGCGGCCTGGTCGTGGTCGATCGCGCGGCCCTGACGTTCCGAGGTGGTGGTCAGAAGCATTTCCTGAATCACCTCGGGCAGGGTCCGGGCCTCGCTTTCGACGGCGCCGGTCAGCGGATAGCATCCCAGCGTGCGGAAACGGACCGACCGCATCACCGGGGTTTCGCCCTCGGCCAGCCGGAACCGCTCGTCATCCACCATCAGGATCAGGCCGTCGCGCTCCACGGTCGGGCGCGGGGCCGAGAAGTACAACGGGACGATCTCGATCCCTTCCAGATGGATGTATTGCCAGATGTCCAGCTCGGTCCAGTTCGAGATCGGGAACACCCGGACGCTTTCGCCCTTGGCCTTGCGGGCGTTGTAAAGCCGCCAAAGCTCGGGGCGCTGGTTCTTGGGATCCCAGCGGTGGTTGGCCGACCGGAACGAGAATACGCGTTCCTTGGCGCGCGACTTTTCCTCGTCGCGGCGGGCGCCGCCGAAGGCGACGTCAAAGCCGTATTTGTCCAGCGCCTGCTTGAGGCCCTCGGTCTTCCACATGTCGGTATGCATCGAGCCGTGATCGAAGGGATTGATCCCCTTCGCCACCGCCTCGGGGTTCTGATAGACCAGAAGCTCCATCCCGGCCTGCTTGGCGGCCTTGTCGCGCAGCGCATACATGTCCTGGAACTTCCAGGTCGTGTCGACATGCAGCAGCGGGAAGGGCGGCGGCGCGGGATAAAATGCCTTCTTCGCAAGATGCAGCATCACTGCGCTGTCTTTGCCGACGCTGTACAGCATGACGGGATTCTCCGCCTCGGCGACGACTTCGCGCAGGATGTGGATGCTTTCGGCCTCAAGGCGCTGCAGGTGGGTCAGGGTTTTCTTGTGCATTCGAAAGACTCGGTCAGAACAAAGATTGAAACTGATCTAGCGTTGCAATCCCGCGCTGTGCCCCCCCATATGGGGGGTAAATTCGACAACTGGACGAGGACCGGAAGATTTCCGCCGACGAAGACCTGATCCTGGCGCTTTTTGCCGCCGCCTCTGGCTATCCCGTGGGCGATGGGCCCGAGGCGCGACAGCCCCGCGCCGACCTGTGGCCCGCCTTTCTTGCGCTGCTGGCACGCCGCACGGGGGCCAGCGCCGCCACCATCGCGATCGAACGCAATGGCCGCCGAACCGAGATCTGGAGCATCGGCCAGCCCCCTGCCCCCGTGCCCTCGGATCTGGCGCAATTGCGGCGCAGCCGGGTCTATTCCCAGCTGGACCTGCCCGGCCAGCCGCCGGGGCCGGGCTTCCTGCGCGTGCTGAAATGGCCGATGGAACCGGGGGAATACGGGGTCGCGGCGATCCAGCGCCTGGACCGTGACTTTCGCGCCATCGACGCGGTCAAGCTGTCCGAACTGCTGCCCTTTCTGCCGCAGGCGCTGACAAGCTGGCGGCGTATCGCGCAGGAACGTGTCCGCGCGGAATGCGACCGTTTTCTGGCTGGGCGGCTGGCGACGGGCTGGGCGCTGTTCTCGGCCGGGGGGCAGGTGCTGGATCTGTCGGACAGCGCGCAGCGGCTGATCGCCGAGGCCGAGGGCATCCGCCTTGGTCCCGAAGGTCGGCTTCAGTTCCGCGATATCGAAGCCGAGCGCCGCTTTCAGGGTGCCATCGCCGAGGCAGGGTCCGTGTCCGGAAGCCCGTCGCTGATCCGGATCTCGGAAAGCCCGCTTCTGCACATGGTCGTTACCTCGACAATGCTGGCGGGCAGTCCCACGCCTTTGGGTCTTTTGCGCGGCGAAAGGATGGCACGCGGGGTGCCCGTGCACGAGGTCGCGCGCGCCTTCAACCTGACCCGAAGCGAGGCGCTGCTGGCCCTGCTTCTGGCCGATGGCTTCACCCTGGGCGATGCGGCGCAGGAACTGGGCTGGACGATCCAGACCGCGCGGTCCTGTTCGAAACAGGTCTATGCGCGGCTGAACGTCCACAGTCAGGCCGATGTCGTCCGGCTGATTCACCAAAGCGCCATCTGGTTCGCCTGAAAGACGGGCGCGGCGCGTTCACACCCCGCGCGCGTCCCTCAGGGCCTGTTGCAGCGCCCGGAACGTCGCATAGCGGGCATCATGGATCGCTGCGGCCCCGGCATCGGGGCCATATTCGCGATCCGGGCGCGACATGGCAGCCATCGCCTCGACCATTCCGGGATATTGGCCCGCGGCGACGGTGCCAAGGATCGCCGAACCCAGCAACACCGGCTCGGCCGCCTTGCTTGACAGAACGGGCTTGCCAGTTCCGTCGGCCAGGATCTGGCGCACCAGGTCAAGCTGCCCCGCCCCGCCCGATATCACGATCCGGTCGACGCTCACACCCTGACTGTCCTGCGCCTCGATGATCTGGCGCAGGCCATAGGCGATGCCGCACAGCCCCGCGACGTAAAGCGCAACCAGGCTGTGCAGGTCCCGCTCCATCCCCAGACCGGCGATGACAGCGCGGGCGTGCGGGTCGGCGAAAGGCGCGCGGTTGCCCAGGAATTCCGGCACGACATGCAGGCCCGTGGCAAGACGCACCACATCGGACAGGTTTTCCGCCTTGCGCGCCGCGACCTCCGCCAGCCAGACCGGCAGCGGCTTGCCATCGGCACGGGCGGCGGCACTGGCTTCAGGCAGGGCCGGATGAAGGGCCAGCAACTGTTCGATCGCCGCGCCCGCAGCGGATTGCCCGCCTTCATTCAGCCACAAGCCCGGCACCATCGCCTGATAGTAAGGCCCCCAGACCCCCGGCACGAAAGCGGGTTCACGTGTCGAGGTCATGGTGCAGGACGAGGTGCCGAAGACATAGGCAAGGTTGCTTTCCGGCCCCTCTGCCATGCCGACGGTGCCAATCCCGCCGGCATGGGCGTCGATCAGGCCCGCGCCAACCGGGGTGCCCGGGCGCAGGCCCAGTTCGGCCGCGGCACTCGCGGTCAGTCCTGCCCCCAGCGCGGTGCCGGGCGGCACGATCCTTTGCCCGATCCGAATGAAATCCTGATCGGCCAGATCGCCCAGCCCGATGCTGCGGAAATAGTCGGGATCCCAGCGATCCTCATGCGCAAGATAGGTCCACTTGCAGGCCACCGTGCAGCTTGACCGGGTCAGATCACCCGTGGCTCGCCAGCCCAGGTAATCGGCAAGGTCCATGAATTGCCATGCATTCCGATAGGTTGCGGGCTGGTTCTCAAGCAACCACAGCAGCTTCGGCGTCTCCATCTCGGGCGAGATCCTGTCCCCGACATAGCGCAGGACGGGGTGGCCGCCCGCGTTGATCCGCTCGGCCTGGGAAATCGCGCGATGATCCATCCAGACGATGATATTGCGCGCATCGTCACCCGACGCGCTGACGGTCAAGGGACGGCCACCTTCGCCCAACACGACCAGTGAACAGGTGGCATCGAAGCCAAGCCCCTCGATCCGGGCCGGATCAATGCCGGATGCGGCTACCGTTTCGCGCGTGGCGGCGCAGACGGCGGCCCAGATGTCCTCGCTGGACTGTTCGGCGATATCCGCGCCGTCGCGCCACAAAGTGATGTCGCGCCGCGCGCTGGCCAGCATCGTGCCCCGCGCATCGAACAGCCCCGCCCGAGCGCTGCCGGTGCCGACATCGATGCCAAGGAAACAGGGGGGTGCGCTTGCCATGGTGTCAAAGATCGACGCTGTTGGGCAGGATCACCAGATCGCGGATCACCACGTTGCGCGGCCGCGTCAGCATGAAGATGACCGCATCCGCCACCTCGGTCGGCTGCATCAGCGACCCGTTGGCCAGCGCCTCCTCCATTTTCGCCTTGGGCCAGTCGTCGAGAAGCGCGGTCACGACCGGACCGGGCAGCACCGCCCCCATGCGGATGCCATGCGGCGCGACCTGACGCCGCGTCGCGTGCAGGAACGCCTGAACCGCGAATTTTGACGCGGTATAGATTGGCTCCCACACCACCGGGACAACGCCAGCGACGGAGGAGGTGAAGATCACGTCGCCGGTCTTTCTGGCGATCATCCCGGGCAGGACCGCACGCACGCTGCGGAAGGCCGCGTTGATGTTCAGGTTCAGCATCCGGTCCCAGGCGTCGGGGTCGCCCTCGGCCGCGGGTCCCCCGATATAGGCCCCGGCATTGGCGTGAAAGATGTCGACCGGCCCGGCCAGGTCCTCGATGCCCTGCGCGATGCCGTCAACTTCCGCGCCGCGCAGCAGGTCGACGACCAGCGGCTTTGCGTTCGGCCCCAATTCGTCGCAAAGCGCCTGCAGCCGGTCGGCCGCGCGGTCGATCAGCACGACAGTCGCCCCCTCGGCCAGCATCGCGCGCGCGCAAGCCAGCCCGATCCCGGATGCCGCACCGGTGACGGCCGCGACCTTGCCCTTCAATTGATCACCCATTCCCGTTTTCCTTTCCTATGCCCGGCCGTGGCTTGCCCGCGAACGGCGCGCCAGCGAGTCGACGATCACCGCGACCGCCAGGACCGCGCCCGTGATCATGTAGCGCAGGGACGAGCTGAGGTTCAGCAGCGTCAATCCGTTCGAAATCGCCTGGATGACGATGACGCCCAGCAGCGCCGACCAGGCCGATCCGCGCCCGCCGAACAGCGAAGTGCCCCCGATCACGGCAGCCGCGATCGCGTTCAGGTTCACGTCCCCCGTCCCTGCCTGCTGGCTGGACGAAGCCAGCCGAGACGCCGCCAGCGTGCCCCCCAGCGCCGCAAGCATCGAACACAGCATGAAGGCCGAAATGCGGATGCGGTTCACGTTGATCCCCGAGCGCCGCGCCGCCTCGCGGTTGCCGCCGACGGCGAACATCGCACGGCCCCATTTCGTGCGCGTCAGCGCATATTGCATGATGACGACCAGCAGGACGAACAGGCCGAACATCCACGGGATCCCGCGCCCCATGTTCAGGTAATGGACCGCGCCCAGCAGGATCAGCGTCAGCACTGCGACCTTGACCAGCAGGACGGAAACGCCGCCCGGATTGGACAGGTTGACCGCCGCCCGCCGCCGCATCCGTGCGAGCCCCAGCGCCAGCATTACCACCCCCGGCGCAAATGCGAGCACATAGCTGAACCATGCCGGCATGACGTAGATCTGCCCGAACCGCACCATGGGCGAGGCATAGGGCAGGTTGATCGATCCGGTCCCCCCCAGCAAATAAAGCTGCAGGCCCAGCATCGCCAACAATCCCGACAGGGTCGACACGAAGCTGGGCATTCCGAAGCGGTTCAGCATCGTCGCATAGACAAAGCCCATGAACGCGCCCGCGCACAGCGCGACCAGGATTGCCAGTGGCACCGGCAGTCCCATCCTGACCCAGACGACGCCCAGGATGGCCGAGGCCAGCCCGCTCATCGAGCCGATGGACAGGTCGATCTCGCCCAGCATCAGCACGCAGACCACACCCAAAGAGATGCATCCCACCGCCGCCGCGTCGAACAGCAGGTTCGCAAGGTTGTTCGGCGCCAGGAAAATCGGGTTCAACGACCAGAAGACCGTCGCGATCAGGATCAGCCCAATGACCACCGGCAAGATGCCAAGATCGCCCGAGCGCACTCGGTCGATGAAGCCGCGGATCGCGCCCGCGACGCCCTGATCCTGGCGCAGGCGACTGTCGGATTGGTCAAGGGCGGTCCGGGTGTTCGGATCGGTCATCTCAGCCTTCCAGTTGTTCATGCTTGCGGGCCTGACGGCGCGAGACCGCGTTTTCGGTCGCGCCGGTAATCGCCGCAACCAACTCGGCATTCGAGGATTCCGCCGTGAAGACGCCGTTGTTGCGGCCCAGCCGCAGGACCACGATCCGGTCGGCGACGGCGCGCACATCCTCCATGTTGTGCGAAATCAGGATGACGCCCAATCCGCGGTCGCGCACGCGCTCGATCAGGTTCAGCACCTCGGCGGTCTGCGCGACGCCAAGGGCTGCGGTCGGTTCATCCAGCATGATGACCCTGGGGTTCAGCAGCAGCGAGCGCGCGATCGCGACGGTCTGGCGCTGCCCGCCCGAAAGCGAGGCAATGGGTTCGCGGACCGAAGGGATGCGCGCCGCAAGTTCGCGCAGCAGGGTCCAGGCGCGGACCTCCATCTGCACCTCGTCCAAGCTCCAGGGAGAAATTTCCTGTCCCAGGAACAGGTTGGCGACCACATCCAGATTCTCGCACAGGGCCAGATCCTGAAACACGGTCGCGATGCCCAGTTCCAGCGCGCTGCCGGGACTGTCCATCGTCACCGGACGGCCCATGAACTCGATACTGCCCTCGGTCGGCTGGTGGACGCCCGCCAGCACCTTGACCAGAGTGGATTTGCCCGCGCCGTTGTCGCCGACCAGCGCCACGACTTCGCCCGCATGGACGTCAAGCTCGATGTCCTTCAGTGCCTGAACCGCGCCGAATTGTTTCGAGACGCCGCGCAGCTTCAGGATCGGGGCGGCGGGATGGCCTGTTTCGGTCATCGCGTTTCCTTTCCGAAGAAATGGCGCGCGCCCCGGGGGACGCGCGCCGTCGAGGCCTATTTCGTGATGCCAAGCTCGCGGCAGGCATCGGCGTAATCGGCGGTGCAGATTTCCTCGGGGGTCTGGATGCCCTTGTCGAAGATCTCGGCCTTGATGTTCTCTCGCGTGACGACGGCCGGCACGAACAATTCGGACGGGGTGTCGTAAAGCGAGGTCTTGGGCTCTGGCGTCTCGCCCTTCAGGAAGGTGGCGACGACATTGGCGGCGGCGGCGGCCACGATCTCGGACGGCTTCGAGATGGTGTTGTACTGGTCGCCCGCGATGATCAGTTGCAGCGCCGCGATGGTCGCGTCATTGCCGGTGACCGGCGGCAGCGGATCGACCCCCGCCGCCTTCAGCGCCGCGATGGCGCCGCCAGCGGTGCCGTCATTGGCCGCGACGATGCCCTTGATGTCTGCGCCGAAGCGGTTGATCTGCCCGGCGGTGAATTCCTGCGCCTTGGGCGGGGCCCATTCCGGCGTGTCGTATTCGGCCAGGGTCTTGTATTCCGAACCGTCCAGCGCGGCGTCGATCCCGTCACGGATCAGCCCCGCCGCCGCATCGGTGGGCGAGCCGTTGATCTGCAGCACCCCTGCCCCGGCGGCCACGCCCGACGCCTTCAGGTGGTCGACCAGCGATTGCGCGATGGCTTGCCCGATGCCCTTGTTGTCAAACGAGACATAGTAATCCGCCGGCGTGTCCGGGATCGGGCGGTCATAGGCGATGACCTTCACATCCTGTGAATGGGCCATCTGCACCAGTCCCGCGGCCGCCGCCGAATCCACCGGGTCAAGAACGACGATCTTGGCACCCTGCGTAATGACCGAGTTGAATTGCTGCTGCTGCAGCGTCGCATCGGCATTGGCGTTCTGATAGATCACCGTGCATTTCGGGCACAGCTTCTCCATTGCGGCCTTGAAGCCGGGGAAATCATGCTCCTCGTAGCGGGTCGATGCCTGATCCGGCATCAGAAAGGCGACCGTCGCCGCCTCTTGCCCCAGGGCCGCACCGGCCAGCAGCGTCGTCGCCGCCAGCGAGGCCGCGGCGAGCGGGAATTTGGACTTCATCTTTGTCTCCTCCACATGTCGGGATGCGACCCGCAATGGCCATCTCTCCCCCGGCCCCGGTGTCGTTCCCCTTGTTGCTTCCCCCGGACTCCGGCGCACCGCATGGGTTTGCGCCATCGATGAAGCAAGCGTGCTCAATCGATGTAGCAAAGCTGTGGCATTTATGATTACCTGTCAAGATAATCAATTGAGCAGGTATGCGGCTGCGCGTGCCAAACATGGCGGAACATGACCGAAAGCGACGACGCTCCCGCGAAAAGGCCGACCATCTATGACCTGGCCCAGATCGCGGGCGCCAGCCCCAGCGCGGTTAGTTCGGTCCTGAACGGCACCTGGCAAAAGCGCCGGATCAGCGCAAAACTGGCCGAGCGCATCAGCCTGATCGCCAAGGAACAGGGCTATGCCGTCAACCTGCAGGCCAGCATGTTGCGCCGCGAAAGGTCGCGCATCGTCGGCATGATCATCCCGAAGTACGACAACCGCTATTTCGGTGCCATCGCCGAGCAGTTCGAGGCGATGGCCCGCGAACGTGGGCTGTTCCCCGTCATCACCTGTACCCAGCGCGACCCGGCGCTGGAAGTCGAGGCGGCGCGCGAGCTGATGTCCTATCAGGCGGAATGCCTGATCGCGACCGGCGCCACCGATCCCGACCGCATCGCCGAGATCTGCGCCCCCGCTGGCATCCGCACGATCAATCTGGACCTCCCCGGCACTGGCGGTCCTTCTGTCGTGTCGGACAATTTCGGCGGCGCGCGCGACCTTGCACGGCTGATCCTGGACCGGGTACGGCGCGATTTTGGCAGCGTCTCGCCGCTTTTCTTCATCGGTGGACGCGGACAGGACCACAATACCCGCGAACGCTTGCGCGGCTTTCTGGCCGCCCATGCCGAGCGCGGGATCGACGTGCCCGAAACCCGCCTGCTGATGCGCGGCTATTCCGCCTCAAAGACCGAGGCGAGCCTTGCCGGGCTGGACCTGCCGCAGGACTGCGGGATCTTCGTCAACTCGACTATCGCGCTGGAGGGGGTGATCCGCTGGATCCATGCCCGCCCGATCCCGCCCCAGATGCGTTTCGGCTGCTTCGACTGGGACCCTTTCGCGGCATTCCTGGACCAGAATGCCGGGATGATGCGGCAGGATGTGGGCGCGATGCTGGCACAGGTCTTTGCCTTTGTCGAACATCCCCCGGCGGGCGCCCCCCGGATCGAGGTGCCCTGCATTTTCGAACCGGCCCGCAGCGCACTGGCCGCCACCGCGGGCTAAAGCCGCGCTGCTTCGCGGCGCGCCTGCCGACAAGCCCCCGTACGCGGGCCAGATGCGATAGGTTCCGAACTCCTTTTCCGAAACCCGATCCGAGGGTCCGGAGAATATTCTTGTCGTTTTCCCCGACACAATCACCGTCCGCCTGTCGCGCGCGATCGATCTTTGGGATCGCCTGCGGGGAATGGCCCCTCTAATATCTACCGAACAAGTCGTGAATAAGGAGGCGGAGATGACCCCTCGACTCACTTATGCAGCCATCGCCCGAAACAGCCTTGCCGGCTCGTGTCGATGCATGTGCGGCTGTTGCCGCGGAACTGCGCTGGCCTGAGGGCCGCGCCCTTTCTTCCCCCTGTCAGCCCCGCCCCCCAGCCGGTCGTTCCCGGCCGGTCGGCGGCACAATCCCCACGTTTTCAACTTTCCCGCGATCCCGTGCCGGATCGCGTCGGATCCCCCATGCGCCCCGAAAGGATCACAAGATGACCCGACACGAAACCTTTGCCCCCGCCATCCCGGCCACGGACGTCCATCCCGTCACCCCGCGTATCGGGGCCGAGATCGCCAATCTGCGGCTGGGCGGGGATCTGCCCGACCAGACAGTCGCCGAAATCAAGGCGCTGCTGCTGCGCCACAAGGTGCTGTTCTTCCGCGGCCAGCACCATCTGGACGATGCCGGGCAAGAGGCCTTTGCACTCCGTCTGGGCGAGTTGGTGCCGCATCCAACCCAGGCCGTGGTCAAGGGCAGTGCCGCGATCCTGGAACTGGATTCCAGCCGGGGCGGCGGGCGCGCGGATCGCTGGCACACGGATGTGACTTTCGTCGAGGCCTATCCCAAGGCGTCGATCCTGCGCGGGGTCGCGATCCCCGAGGTCGGCGGCGACACCATTTTGGCCAATACCGTCACTGCCTATGCCGATCTGCCCGAAGCACTGCGACTGCTGGCCGACAGCCTGAGGGCTGTCCATTCGAACGCTTATGACTATGCCGCCGAACGCCCGCGCGCCTCGGATCTGGACCGCAAGCACTATGCCGAGGTCTTCGCCTCGGCCGTATACGAGACCGAGCATCCGGTTGTCCGCGTCCATCCCCAGACCGGGGAAAGGTTGCTGCTGCTGGGCAGCTTCGTGCAACGCATCAGCGGGTTGTCGCGCGACGACTCGCAAAAGCTGGTCGAGATCCTGCAGGCCCGGATCACGGCGCCGGAAAACACCGTGCGCTGGCGCTGGCAGGCGGGTGACGTGGTGATCTGGGACAACCGCGCCACGCAGCATGTCGCGGTGAACGATTACGGCGACGCCCACCGGGTCGTGCGCCGTGTGACGCTGCAAGGCGACATTCCAGTCGGTCCCGACGGGCGCACCAGCACCGCGCTGACCAAACCCGCGATCTAAGGAGAAGATCATGACCCGCAAGATCAGACTTGGCGCATTCCTGCCCGGCGGCGGCCAGCACGTCGCGTCGTGGCGCCATCCCGACCAGCCCGCCGATGGCGCGGTCAGCTTTGCCTTCCACCTGCAACTGGCCCGCGAGGCTGAACGGGGCCTGTTCGACGCCTATTTCCTGGCGGATGGACTTGCGACCTCGACCGGGGGCCTGTCCGAGGGCGGTCCGGCCCGTGTCGCCGGGTTCGAGCCGGTGACGCTGTTCGCCGCGCTGGCGCCGCTGACCCAGAACCTGGGCTTCATTGCCACCGCCTCGACCACCTATGAAGAGCCCTATAACACCGCGCGCAAATTCGCGTCGCTGGACCTGATCTCGGACGGGCGGGCCGGCTGGAACGTGGTCACGACCGCGACCGAGGGCGCGGCGCGCAACTTCAACCTGGACCAGCAGCATCCCCACGCGCATCGCTATGCCCGCGCCGCCGAGCATGTCGAGGTCGTGAAGAAGCTGTGGGACAGCTTCGAGGATGACGTCTTCATCCGCGACAAGGACAGCGGGCGCTTCCACGACCGCGACAAGATCCACCCGGCCGCGCATCGGGGGGAACATTTCAAGGTGGCGGGGCCGCTGAACGTCTCGCGCTCGCCCCAGGGACATCCGGTGATCGTGCAGGCCGGCCAGTCCGAGGATGGGCGCGCGCTGGCAGCGGCCACCGCCGAGGTGATCTTCACCGCGCATCAGCGGCTGGACACCGCGCAGGAGTTCTATCGCGACATCAAGTCCCGCGCCGCGGCGCTGGGACGCGATCCGTCCCATATCCTGGTCATGCCCGGCGTCGCGCCTTTTGTCGGCCGGACCGAGGCCGAGGCGCGCGAGAAATACGACCGCCTGACCGCGCTGATCCAGCCCGAGGACGGGGTCGCGCTGTTGAACCAGCTGACCGGCGGGACGCTGGATCTGAGGGGCTTCGACCTTGACGGCCCCCTGCCCCCGGCTCCCCCGACCGAGGGGATGAAGTCGCGCCAGGCGCTGATCCGCCAGATCGCGGACGAGAACGGTTTTACGATCCGTCAGCTTTACCAATGGGTCGCCTCGGCGCGCGGGCATTACACCGTGGTCGGCAGCGCCCGGCAGATTGCCGACACACTGCAGGAATGGTTCGAGAATGACGGCGCGGATGGCTTCAACATCCTGCCGCCCTGGCTGCCGACCGGACTGACCGATTTCGTCCATCTGGTGATCCCGGAACTGCAGCGCCGCGGGCTGTTCCGCACCGAATACGAAGGCCGGACGCTTCGCGCGAACCTGGGCCTGCCCTTCCCGACCAACCGCCATGCCGCGGCGCGCGCGGCCCGGCTTGCAGCGGAGTAGCGCGATGAGCATCGAAACACTCGACACGCCCCGTGCGCCCGCCAGACCGGTTCCGGCGCGGGATGCGGCCGCACGGTTTCTGTCCCGCTGGGGGCTGGTGATGGGCTTCGTCATCCTATGGCAGATCGCGGGCCGCGTCGGCTGGGTCAGCCCCGCCGTGTTCCCGCCGCTGGACAAGATCGCGGTCGCGCTGTGGCAGGGCCTGTCCAGCGGCGCGCTGATCGACGACATCGCCATCAGTCTGCAGCGCGCTGGAACCGCCTTCCTGGCAGCCGTGGCGCTTGGCATCCCGCTGGGCCTTGCCATGGGCCAGCTTCCGGCGGTCGAACGCGCGCTGGACCCCCTGCTGCAATTCTTCCGCCAGACCTCGGCTCTGGCGCTTTACCCGGTCTTTATTCTGCTGCTGGGACTGGGCGAGGCGTCGAAAGTCTTCGTCATCTTCTGGGCGACGCTGTTTCCGATCCTGCTGGCCACCATTGGCGGCGTGAAAGAGGTCGACCGCAAGCTGATCGAGATGGCACGCAGCTATGGCGCAAACCACCTGCAGGTGTTCCGCCGGGTGATCCTGCCCGCCTCGGTCCCGGCGATCTTCGTGGGACTGCGGCTGTCGGCGACGACCGCCTTACTGCTGCTGATCGCGGCCGAGATGATCGGCGCGAACAAGGGCGTCGGCTTTCAGGTGATGAACGCCCAGTACAACTTCCAGATCCCGCTGATGTTCGCCGCGATCTTCCTGCTGGCCTTTCTTGGCCTTGCCGCGAATGGCGTGCTGATCGCGCTGCAGCGCCGGCTGTGCCGCTGGTCAGCCACGGATCGCTGAACACCCATCTTTTCAGATATCAGGACCAAGACCATGAAACACTTCATCCTTTCCCTTGTCGTAACGACCGCCCTGACCGCTCCCGCATGGGCCGAGCAGGTGACACTGCGCTATCTTGCCAGCCACGGCGGCGTCAGCGCGCATGAACTGGCGCAGGAGCTGGGCTATTTCGACGGCACCGATGTCGTGATCGAGGATGTAGGCTATGCCTCGGGCGGGCCGGAATCGCTGATGGCGCTGGCCGGCGGCTCGGTCGACATCGGCAGTGCCGCGACTGCGGCGGTGCTGAACTCGATCATCGGCGGAAACGAATTCGTCGCCGCCTACCCGACGAACGGCGTCAACCATGACGTGAAGTCGATCTTCTACGTGCTTGAGGACAGCCCGATCCGGACGATCGAGGATATCAAGGGCAAGACCGTCGCCGTGAACACGTTGGGCGCGCATCTGGACTATACTGTGCGCGAGGCGCTGAACCAGAAAGGCCTGCCCCAGAACGCCGCAAACCTGGTGACGGTGCCGGGGCCGCAACTGGAACAGGTCCTTCGCTCGGGGCAGGTCGATGTCGCGGCCTTTGGCTATTGGCAGACCACGTTCGAGGGCGCCGCGCGTGAAAAGGGCGGCCTGCGCGCGGTCTTTGACGACACCCAGGTGCTGGGCGAGATCGCGGGCGGCTTTACCGTGCTGCGCAAGGACTGGGTCGCCGAGCATCCGAAGGCGGCCGAGGATTTCGTCAGGCAATCCGCCCGTGCGCTGGACTTTGCCCGCGACCACCCCGAGGAAACCCGACAAATTCTGGCCCGCGTCCTGCAGGAGCGCGGCGAGAACCCCGAGATCGCCAAGTATTTCGCGGGTTACGGTGTGCGTCAGGGTGGGCTTGCGACCGACCGCGACATCCAGTTCTGGATCGACGTGCTGGAACGCGAGGGCAAGCTGACCACGGGCCAGCTGAAGGCCAGCGACATCCTGCTGGTTACCGGCACGGAGGTCGCGGGGAAATGACAGCCAGTTCCCAGATCCGACGCGGCGAGGTGGCCCTGCGCCACCTTTCCAAGACCTACAGTCTGAACGGCCAGCCCCTGCCCGTCCTGCGAAACCTGTCGCTTGATATCCGGGGCGGTGAATCGCTGGCCATCGTCGGCCCCAGCGGTTGCGGCAAGACCACGCTGCTGCGCCTTTTGGCCGGGCTTGAGGGCGCGGATGCCGGGCAGGTGGTGATCGATGGCACCCCCATCGCGGGCGTCGGCACCGAACGCGCGGTGATCTATCAGGAACCGCGCCTGCTGCCTTGGTTGTCCGTGCTGGAGAACGTGGCCTTCGGGCTTGAGCTGCGGGGCGTTCCGCGCGCCGAGGCGCAGGACCGCGCACGCCGCTATATCCGGCTGGTCGGGTTGGATGATTTCCAGAATGCCTGGCCGCGCCAGCTTTCGGGCGGCATGGCGCAGCGCGTGGGCATTGCGCGCGCGCTGACCGTGCAGCCCGAGATCCTGCTGTTGGACGAGCCCTTGGGCGCGCTGGACGCGATGACCAAGCTGACCATGCAGGAAGAGCTGGCCCGGATCTGGGCCGAGGAAGGGGTGACGATGATCCTTGTCACCCATGATCTCGAAGAGGCGATCTTCCTGGCCGACCGGGTGCTGGTCCTGACCAATGACGGCACTGCGCCCACGGTCTTTCCGGTCGATCTGCCGCGCCCCCGCGACCGGAACTCGGCCGGGTTCGTGCAGATGCGCAGGATGCTGATGGGCAAGTTCGGGCTGCACTAGCCCTGCTGCCCCTGGGTGGCGGTGGCCGGCATTCTGCCGCCGCCCAGCCTGCCGGACATGTGGAACACGTCCACGGGGCAGGAATCGATGCAGTTCCCGCAGTTCTGGCAGTCCCCGGACAGGATCAGCGGGCTGCCCTTGCCCTTCAGGGCGGGGACGATCACATGCGGCTCGGGGCAGATGTTGAAGCAGGCGCCACAATCGGTGCAGGCATCGCGCCGCGCCGCCGAGACCCGCAGGACCGAGACGCGACCGATCACGCCGTAGAATGCCCCGACCGGGCAAAGATGGCTGCACCAGGCGCGGCGGGACACGAACAGGTCCAGCAGGAACACCGCCAGGATGACCATCCATCCCATTCCGATCCCGGTGATGAAGGCGCGCTGCAGCAGGCTGACCGGGTTCACGAACTCCCAGGCGACCGTGCCCGTCACCGCCGAGGCCAGCAGCGTTCCCACCAGAACAGCCAGCCGCGTGCGCCGGTCCAGCTTACGGTCCCGCGTCAGGCCGGTCTTCTCTCGCAACCAGAAGGCGGCGTCCGTTACCACGTTGACCGGGCAGACCCAGCCGCAATAGGCGCGGCCCCCGGCCAGAAGATAGCCCAGTGCGACGATGATCGCCCCCGTCACCACCGGCATCGCCGGGGACGTGCCCCCGAAGAGGCCTTGCAGCAGGATATAGGGATCGGCCAGCGTCACCACGCCCCCGATCCGGCTGGCGCCGAAATTGCCGCGCGCGATCCAGATCCCGGCCAGCGGCCCCAGCATGAACAGCCCCAGGACCGAAACCTGGCACAGCCGCCGCAGCAGCCACCATTTATGCGACCGCAACAGCCCACGGGCGGCGACGCTTTGGCGCCGGTTGTCAGAGATCAGTCGCCCGATCATGTTGCCCGCCCCGCACGGTTGCGGCCCTCGCCGCCCAGGCCCAGGTCGCGTGGCAACACCCGGATCGAGGCATGGCCAGTCACGCAATGCTTCTCGCAGGTGCCGCAACCGGTGCAATGGCTGGAATGGACCGTCGGGACCATGATGCGCCGTCCGTTGAACTCGCCCGGTTCAAGCGAGATCGCGTCCCCCCGGATCGGGCAGACGCGCACGCAGATGCTGCAATTCATGCCCTTGTAATTCAGGCAGTCCTCGTGCCCGACCAGCACGGCGACGCCCATGTTCGCGTCCTGGATCGAGGGGATGTCCCTGTCCAGCGCGCCCGTGGGACAGGCCCGCGCGCAGGGAACATCGTGACACATGTAACAGGGGGTTTCGCGCGGGGTGAAAAAGGGCGTGCCAACCGCCGCCTCATCGCCCCATTCCGCCAGCGACAGGGTGTGATAGGGGCAGGCCTCGACGCACAGGCCGCAACGCACGCAGGCGGCCAGGAAATCATCCTCGGGCAGCGCGCCGGGCGGGCGGATGGCGCGGGCATCGGCGCGGTCCGTGGCCTCGATCATGGCGATCAGGGAAAACCCGCCCAGGCAGGCGGCACCCGCGCCGCGCGCGATCTCGGTCATGGCGGTGCGGCGGTTCATCTTGCGCTTGCTGGATGCCATCCCCTTCCCCCTTTGTGTCCTGTCCCCGCCTAATTCCCCTGCGCGGTGGCGGCCCGCTTCTGTTCGGCCAGCAGCGGCTCGTATCGCCGGTCGGTCAGCGTCTCGAGGAAGGCAACCAGCGCATCGACCCGCGCATCGTTCAGCGCCAGCCCCGATTGCAGCTCGGCCAGGGACAGGTTCTGCCCGATCTCGGCCGGGCCCCAGTCCTTTCCGGTTTCGGGATTGATCTGCGCGTCTGGGCGACGGCTGGTATATTTGTTGTAGAACAGGACAGCCGTCCGCAGGTCCGAGAAGGCGCCGTTATGCATATACGGCCCGGTCACGGCGACGTTGCGCAGCGTCGGCACCTTTATCCGCCCGGCTTGTGCCGGGTCCGAGATGCCCGGCCGGTCCAGCAGACCGCGATCCAGATGCCCCAGCCCCAGCCCGTTCGCCTCGCGCGCGGCCGCGTTCACGGGGATGCCGATATTGTGGAACTCAAAGCTGGTGAAGGTCTCGTGCTCGACGATGCCCTGCTTTTGCAGCTGGTGGCACAGGCGGCAGTTCCAGGTGATGAAGACGGTGTGGCCGAACTCCTCCTGCGGGGTCAGCCTGACCTCTCCGCGCAGATAGCGGTCGTATTTGGAATCGAAGGGCATGAACTCGGCCGTGCCTTGATAGGCGGCAAGCGCATCCGCGGCATGATCGAAGGCAGCGTCGACATCGTCCAGCGCACCCGGCCCGAAAAGCGCGGCGAAGCTTTCGACATAACCGGCATCGGCGCGCAGCCGTTCGACCACGGCGGCGCGGTCGGGCATCCCCATCTCGGCCGGGTTCAGCATCGGCTGGCCCGCCTGATCGGCCAGATCGTCGGCACGCCCGTCCCAGAACTGCCCGCCCTTGTAGCGGCCCATGCCGTCGCGATGAAAGCCGGGGCTGAGCGCCGCATAGGTCAGCGTCGGCGTGTTGCGGTCACCATAGGACTGCCCATCATCCCCCAGCGAAACCGCGCGCCCCGCCGCACCTTCGCGCGGGTCGGTAAAGGCGTGGTCGGGATCGTGGCAGGTCGAACAGGATTGCGTGCCTTCACGCGACAGCGCTGTGTCGTGAAACAGCCTTTCGCCAAGCCCGGCCAGCCCGGCGCCCGGGTCGGACAGCGGCTCCTGCCGTCCGGCGGCGGCGCCGACGACGACGGCCCCCGCCAGCGGGATCGACAGGAACAGCACCGGAAGCAGGCTGATGCGCGGCATGGGTCAGGCCCCCGCAGCGCCCTGGGGCGCGCGGGCGGCCTCGCGCCGGGCGCGCAACTCGGCCAGGATCAGGCGATGCGCGGCAAGGTCGGCCAGGTTCGCCATCAGCGCCAGCCGCCTTTGCCCGGCCAGATCGTCCAGCACCGGTGCCAGTACCCCGCGCGGGCCGATCAGCCGGTCATGATGCGGACGCAGATGGGCGATCAGCGCGCCAAGATCCATGCTCTGCAGCAGCTCGGGGCTGGCAAGGGCGCCGGAATGGATCAGCATGTCCTGCGTCACGCGAAAGCCAGCGGCATCGGCGCGGGACAGCGCCGGGTGGGTCGCGGCAAGATCAAGGACCGCAAACGCGGCCATCAGGCGGCTGGCCGCGTCGGGGGCATTCCTTGCGCGCTGGAACAGCTCGACTACTGGGGCAAGATCGGCGGCGACCGGGCCCAGTGGGATATGGTCCGCACGCATCGCGCTGGGACGAAAGGGCGTGCAGCGCCAACGCGCGCCGTGGCGGGGATCGGCGATGCGCCAGCCCGCAATGGCCATGCCGCGCCCGATCTCGGCCATCCAGCGCAGCAGCCGACGCTGGACGTCGCCATGCGCCTGAGCCAGCGCCTGTTCATGGGACACGGCCTGAAGGCGATAGATGACCTCGGACAGCTTTCCGGCTTCGTTGCCGTGAAAGCTGACGCGAGCATCGGGAAGGTCAGGCCCGGCCGAAAGTTCGGTCGGGGCGCCATCGACCGAAATGTCCGCCTCCCAGATCTGGGTGACGGGATTGCGCAGGAAGAAGCCGACCAGGAATTCACGCTGATCCGCGTCGGCAAGCGATTGCCTGACCGCATCCGGCGGGCTTTCCGCCTTGAGCGAGGCGCGGATGTCATAGGGGATCCACATGGCCGGCTCCTGCCTTAAGTCGGGTTACTCGACGATCACCTTGCCGCGCATGAAGGGATGGGGCGTGCAGGTATAGTCATAGGTTCCGGCCTCGTCGAACTTGATCGCATAGGCCTGGTCCTTCTTCAGCATCTCACCCTTGAAGGCTTCTTCGCCGACCTCGCCCTTCTTGAAAGCGACGTTGTGGGGCATGACGTCGTCATTGATCCAGACGACCGTATCGCCGGGCTTCACCTTCACCTCGGGCGTGTCGTACTTCATCTTGGCGATGCGGATGACCACCACGGCCTCGGGGGCCTCGGCGGCGGCAACGGGCTTTTCATTCGGGATCGAGATCTTGTCGGCGGCGAAAGCTCCGGTCGCGGTAAAGGCGGCCAAGACCACGGCGGACAGGGCGATCCGGGGTTTCAGAAGGAAGTTCATGGAATGCTCCTGCAAGGAATGGGCCGGACGCGGGGATGCCGCGCCCGGTTGCAACGTCAGCTGGCTTTGCCGACGATGGGGGAAATGGTGCAGTGATAAGTCATGGCGTCATCTTCGGCGCCGAAGCACCAGATGATGTCATTGGCGAATTCGGGGCGATAGACGGGCAGCTCGCCTTCGGTATTCAGGCAGGCGCAGCGCCCCGAGACGTTCTGGCCGCAGCAGTCGCGATAGGCGATCAGATAGCTTTGGCCATCCGTCGGGTTATAGCAGCTTGCCACCCACGAGGCCGAAGCCAGCTTGGTCCCCGGCGGGCAGTTGGTCAGCGAACCGCCCGAGCAGTCGCAGATGTTGCCGTCGATCGAGCAGTGACGCCAATAGTCGCAGGCCTGCACGTCATTGTCCTGCGGCACGAATTTCGCGCGCGGATCAGTGCCCTCGGGGGCGCCGGCCGCATTGGCGCGACTGACGCGGCCGCGACGGTCCACCGGCAGCAGCGGCACGATCGCCGCCCCCATCAGGACCGTGCCAAGCCTGCCGATGGCGCCCCGGCGGCTGGTGCGCCCAGCGACGCGGCGCGACATCTTTTCGACCAGGTTGTCGAAATTGAAATTCCCCAGCATCGTTTATCCTCCCTCTGCTTGGGGTTGAGACCGGACGGCCGGGTCAGGCCGCGTTCTTCTTGCGGCTGGTCATGAACTGCTGAAGCGAGGCAAAGCCGGTCTTGTCGGCCTCCAGCAGGCTTTCCAGGTGCTCGCGCGTGTTGGTCAGGCCCTTGGCGCGGATCACGCCATCGCTGTCCAGAAGCACGCCATAGGGGATCTTGCCGACCTGGAAGGCCATGCCGATCTCGGCCGAGACGACATAGCGGATCTGGCCCAGGTCATGGGTTTCCAGGAAGCGGGCATGTTCCTCGGGTGCGCCATCGCTGATCATCACGACGCCGATCTTTTCCGCGCGGGCGATCGACTTGATGATTGGGAACAGTTTGTCGCAGACCGGGCAGGTTGGCGCGGTGAACATCAGCAACGTTGGACGCCCGTCGACCGAGGCGCCGCCGATCCGCGCGCTGCGGCCGAAATAGTCGGGCAGCTCGAATTCGGGGGCCTTGTCGCCAATGTCGGGGCCGTGATCGGTGATCATCGCGCCCATGGGCGACGAACGCTCGTGCAGCAGGCCCACCTGTCGCATCAGGCCCAGCATCACCACGACGAGGCCAAGGACAGCGACCCACAGCAAGATGTTGGAAGCAATAAGGAAAGTCATGTCAGCGGCCTTTCGTCGAAGAAGCCCGGTTGTTCATGGCGACAAGGCCGCCAAGCATTTCTGCGCCAAGGTAAAGCAAGGTCAGGGTCAGACCCGCGACCAGTCCGGTGGCAATCTCGCCCGGACCCGCCGCCCGCCCAGTCGCCATCAGCGCACCCGCGCCAAGCGCCAGCGCGGTCAGGACCACGTTGCGCCCGACGGTCGCCCAGCTGATGCGCTGCTTCATCCCGTTGCGGAAGCAGCCGCAGTCGATCTGGCTGCGGCCGCGCTGCACGTTGATGGCGATGGCCAGCCCGAAGACCGCCAGCAGCACCGCCGCCATCAGCGCGGCGGGCCGCGCCAGCGGGCCGATCAGCAGCCCGGCCGCGACGGCCAGTTCGACCACCGGCAGGACCATCGCGACGGGACGGGCCAGCGCGTCGGGCAGCAGGCGGAAGTTGCGGACGACGCCGTGGAACTCGTCAATGGCGGTCAGCTTTGACAGGGCGGCGCTGGCGAACAGCACCGCAAGGAAGCTGCGCAGCGTCCACGCCACCACGGGTTCCTGCACGATCTCCAGCATCTCAGGACCCCATGTCATGGGTGGTCAGAACCTGCGGACCCCGACCCAGATGGGTGACATTGCGCAGTTCCTTGCCCGAGGCGGCGTCATAGATGTAAAGCGTCTGCGCACTGGCGGACAGGCCGTAAAGCAGCGGTTCGGCGTCCTGGCTGACGTTGATCGAGTCGACCTCGTGGCCCAGTTCGATCTTGCTGATCCGCTCTCCCGTGGCGGCGTTCAGGACGACCACAAAACGGCTGGCGGACTTGTGGCGCCACTGATCGCGCTGGTCGACCAGCAGATAAATCCGGTCCGAGGCGCGGTGATAGGCCGTCTGCTGCCAGCCGCCCGGACGCCAGTTGTCGGCGCGTTCTTCCGCGGTCAGGGCCTCGATCGGCTCGCGGAACGTGGCCTTGTCGCCGGTCAGGTCCATCTGGAAGATCTTGCCGGTATAAGTCGGCCAGACCAGCCGACCCGCCCGCATGGAATAGGCGGGGTGGTTGATCAGCAGTTCGTCCTCGCCATGGAAGACTTCGGTATTCGTGACCTTGGGCTCGCCGCCCGAGATATCGACCCGCGCCAGGCTGCCATCGCGGCAGTTCATGTAGAACACGCTCGGGGTGGCCGGGAAGATGTGGTAGCAGTCCGGCACATCGACCATGCGGTCGAACTTCTTGTTCTCAAGATCGACGATGCCGACCGCCGGCGAGGGCGAGAATTGATAGAACAGCAGCTTCTTCTTGTCGGGCGTCAGCGCGTTCATCCACTGATAGGTGCCGATCAGGAAGCGCGAGGCCTCGGGCAGCTCGATATCCGCGGTGGGCTCGAAGGTCTGCGGATCGAAGACCTCGACATAATCGGTGCGGGTCCCACGGGCGATGCGGGAAAAGACCGTGCTGGCCTGCGCGATGAACGAACCGTCATCGGCAGACAGCGGCTGGGTCATGAAGCCGCCATCGGTGATCCCGACCACGCGGCCGGTTTCGCCATCGATCGCGAATTGCTGCGAAATCGCCGCGAAATGCGCCGGATCCTGGACATAAACGCGACGGTCGTCCGGTTTCGGCGCGCTCAGCACCGTGGGCTCGTCGGCCTCACCTGCGGCAAGCTGGCGCGCGGCCTCGGCGGCGTCGCGCTGCCCTTGGGACTGTGCCGCGGCATCCTGCGCGGCGGCCGCGCCGATCGCCATGGCCGAGGCCATTGCGCAAGCGCCGGCAAGGGTCAGGTATCTGGGAATTTGTCTGCTGCTAGAAGCCATGGTGTCCTCCCTGTGATGGCTCCCGGGCCCCGGCGACGGATCGCGGGCCGAGTGGGTGAATTTCGGTGGGATCGGGGTCCGTCAGGCCAGCGCGAGAACCGCGAAGGCTGCGCCAAGCGCCGTCAGGATCGCACCGTCCAGGATCGCCGCGCGTTCCTGATTGCGGCCAAGCCAAGCCTGGATCTGGTAATCCGTGACCGGGAACAGGTTCACCGCGACCGGCAGATAGCGGCCCAGGTTGAAGACGGCGATGATCGCGATGGCTGCGGCCAGGTTGCCGGTCAGGATCGCGGCGGCGGTCATCATGTAAAGCAGGGGCGTCTGCACATAGGTCAGGTAATCCAGACCCAGCGACAGCCCGTAAAGCCCGCCCACGACCCATTTCGGGAACCGCTGGCGTGCATCATGGGGCACCTGCGCCCGGCGCTGCGGATAGGGGACGCGCAGGAAGTCCAGTTGATGCGCGCCATAGACCAACCCGATCAACGCCAGCACCGCCAGCCCGAAACCGGTCGAGAATCCCTGGAACCTCGCCAGACCGCCGATCGCGCCCAGCAGCGTGCCAAGGATCAGCGCACCCGCGGCATAGCCCAGCCCGTGCATGGCGAATGTCGGCAGCCAATCCCTGACTGCGCGCATGCCCCGCCCTGTCGGACGCAGAAGCGAAATCGAGGAATAGCCGCAAGGCGACCAGGTCGACAGCAGCCCACCGGCAAAGGCGGCGCCCAGAACCACGGTCCAAAGGGTGGTGCCGGTATCTGCCTGCGCCTTCAGGGCAAGCCCGGCCAGTCCGCCGACGATCAGGCTGCCGACTAAACAGGCAACTCGCCCTATGCGCGAAAAACTGTCGGGAAAGACGGTGCAATCCTGCACGCCAACGGTCTCACCCTGAGAAACTGAAGTCACCTCACGCCTCCTCTCGTTCGGTATCTTCGAGAAATCGCCAGCGCGATATCACCCATTAACCCGACAAAAAGGCAGATTTCTCATACAGATGTATAACTGCGCCCGCTTCCGGTCGGGGGAAACCCGGAATTTCGGCAGGAGGGGCTGCAAAAATGCAGGGACCACGATTCATGGTTAAGATAGTCAAGTAATTGTTAGGAAATTTGCATTCCACTCAGGAAAAATCGGACAGCATAATCTGTCACAAAAAGTCGTCCTTTGGTGGCAGAGGTGCTGATTCTTCCCGCATTGCGAAAAGAGTGGGCAACCATGCGGACAGTTCTCTCGCGACAGGATCGTCGCGCAAATAGGGCTGGGACAGCAGCCAGACCTCGCGCGCGACGGTGATCGGCGTCGTGAGCAGATCGGCGCGGGCCGAAAGCCTGTGCGCCATGGCTTCGGGCAGGACGCCGATCGCACGGCCGCTCGCCAGCAATTCGCGGATCAGGTTCAGGTCCGATGTCTCGACCCGCGGCTGGCGGTTGCCTATCGTGTCGAACATCTCGACCATCTCGGGCATGTCGATCATGGCTTCGGGATAGGTGACCAGCAGCGGCTCGTCCGCGCCGGTCCGGGCGGGCTGCACCAGCACGAAGTTGATTTGCCCGATCCGCCGCATCAGGAACGAGCCCTGCTTGGGGCGCCCCAGTCGCAGGGCGAAATCCGCCTCCCAGCGGGACATGTCGACATTCTGGTCCGAGGTGTCGATGCTCAGCGACAGGTCGGGCAGCGCCGTCAGAAGTTGCGGCAGGTGCGGGGCCAGCCAATGTTCTGCGATGGCGGCGATGGTCGACAGACGGAACTGCCGCTGCAGGTGGTCGTGACCGCGCAGGGCGCGCCGGATCTCGTCCGCCGATTTCTCCATTTCACGCAGGTTGCGCATGATCGCGGCACAGGCCTGCGTTGGACGCCGCATCCCGTCCACCGCGTCGAAGAGCGTCAGGCCCATCTCGGTTTCCAGCCGGTTGATGCGCCTGCCGACAGTGGTTTCGTTGATCTGCAGGATACGCCCGGCCCGCGTGAAGGAACCGGTTTTGCAGACGGCGGAAACGATCCTGAAATCATCCCAGTTCATGCGGGCTGCTGCCTTTCCTTGCGCGCCCCAAGGGACGAAGAGGAGGGGTCGGTGAAAGCAGCGCCCGCATAGACCAGGGGCCGGGTCCGGGCAAGGCGGTCTCAGCCTGCGACGGGGCCGAAGGATCACCACCCGGCCCCATCGGCGCGGGTCAGGACAGTGGCTTGCGGTTCCCGACATGGCGTTCGACCAGCCGGCGCGCCATTCGGCCCGGCACCAGCATCCGCGCCGGAACCGGGTCTGGAACGCCCGCGGTTAGTTCCGGGAACAGGGCCAGGATCTCGTCCCGCGCCTGCGGTCCGACCGACTTCAGCGCCTCGGGCCCGGTGAACAGGGACTCCGTCTCGGCCCCGTTCGACGACACGATTTCGTGCCGGTCGAACAGGATGTGGAAATACTCGACCGCGCGCAGATCGGTTGCGATCTCGACCCCGTCCAGCCCCAGCAGATGTTTCGCGGCCACCAGAAGCTCGTCGGTGCCGAACATCCGCTGCGCGATCCGCGACCGGACCAGCACCCGGTGTTGGGGCGAGACCAGCAGGTCAGCTGACGGAACCCCCTCGCCAAGTGCGCCGGCGCGGATGCGGACAGGACGGAGATGCGCCGGGATCCCAAGGCGCGCGCCCCCCAGCCTTGCCGAGCCGGTCCAGCGGATGGGCTGCAGGCCATGATCGCGCGTACGGACAAGATCGCCTTCGCGCAGGAGTTCCACCGCGACGGGCCCACGCTCGGTCCCGATCAGGGTGCCCCGCGCGAAGCAGGCGAATTCGGCTAGCGGGATCGGGGTGTTGAAGCTGGCCGTGCCTTCGGACCGGGTGATGTCGCCGCCGAAGGCATTCGTGATCTTTCCGTCGATGATCGGAAAGACGACCGGAACCTGATTGTCCGGCCCCACATACATAGTGACGGTCTGGATGGTCGTGCCGTCGATGACCACCGTGTCGCCGTAATAGATCAGACCGATCGCCTGCGGCACGCCGTCGATGGTGACGGTGTCGCCGGTATTGACCGCAATTGTGCCGTCGCCATTGTCGGTCAGCGTGACCTGAATCACGTTCGCGGACAGGTCATAGGCAGGCCCGCTGGAGCCGTAGACGCTGCTGTCGAAGGTCCAGCCTGGAATATGATCGCCCAGTTCCGTCAATTCGACGTTCCAGGCCGACAGGTTGATCGGCATCTTGTTTCCCTGTGATGTTTGCGCGGCAAGCATTGATTGTGCTCGGCGATTCCTGTCAACGGGGCCGCGCGTTGGCCCGCTTGGACATCCCCGGCCCGCGTCATTTTTGCCCCGCATCGGCGCGCGCGGGGTCGCTGCCGCCCCATGCCAGCCCATATGCAAAACATCTGAACGTCGGCCTAAACCGATATTATACGTCTTGCCCCCGGCATGTGAGGGTCGGACCCAAGGGGAATCATCGATGTCATGAAGGGCGGGTCGCGCAAGGCGATCCGGGGGGCCGCGGCGGCGGCCTCCGGGCAGGTTATGGCCTGCCGCGGGGGAGACAGCGGGGTTTTCCGACCCGTCGGCCCGGGAGAGGCCGAGCAGAAGGAGACCAAGCATGATCATCGATACGAGCTGCTATCCGACGGACGTGGTCGATCTCGCCTGGCAGCATGACGGCGAGCCGTTCAGCGGCGAGCGGCTGATCCAGATGATGAACGGACCCTATACGATCAATGGCAAGCCGCGCCGGATCGATAAGGCCTTCATCCAGCCGCCGCAGGGCAACACCATCTACACCTGGACGGATGGAGAGCTGGACGGACGCCAGTCGATCGAGGCCTACATGGCCTATACGCTGAAGATGGTGCAGACCTATCCCGACCGCTTCATCGGCTGCTTCGTCTATAACCCGCGCTGCGGCGTGGCGAATGGTGTCGAGGCGATCGAACGCTATGTGACCCAGCATGGCTTCAAGATGGTGCAGTTCCAGGCGAACATGCATGCCTATCGCCCGGACCGGGCCAAGGACTGGCTGCGTCCCGCGCTGGACAAATGCGCCGAGCTGGGCGTGATGGTGAAGGTCCATACCGGCGACGGCCCCTATTCGATCCCGTCGGAATGGATTCCGCTGATCAAGGAATATCCGCAGATCGACTTCATCATGGCCCATTTCGGGGTCCAGACCGGTGGCGTCTATACCTTCGAGCCGTTCCAGTGGGCGATGGAATTCCCCAACGTGTATTGCGAGTCGAGCTGGTGCCTGCAGTCCCGGATCGTGGAATTCGCCAAGGACCTGCCGACCCACAAGATCCTTTACGGCTCGGACACGCCGCCGAACGAACCGGGCATGTGGCTGAACCTGCTTGAGGTGCTGTGCCACGAGCCGCCCCAGGGTCTGAACCTCGATGAAGCCACGCTTGAGGATTACCTGGGCAACAACCTGGCACGGATGATCGGGATCGAGCCGACCCCCCATCCCGCCACCTACGAGGATGCAGTCGCCGAACTGGAGCGTCACGGCATCGAGAACAAGCACTACCTCGCCACGCTCGTCTGAGAATTCGGAGAACCTGCATGATCATCGACACCCACCTGCATCCGACCAACCTGGTCGACGAGGCCTGGCGCCACACCGGCGAGCCTTTCACCGGCGAACGGATGCTGAAGTTGATGGACGGCCCCTATATGATCAACGGCAAGCCGCGCCGGATCGACATGGGCTTCATCCAGCCGCCGCCCGGCAATACCGGCTATCGCGACGGCAACCGCCGCGGCCGCGATGGTATCCGCGATTACATGTCCTATGTCGCGGAACTGTGCCAGAAATATCCCGACCGCTTCATCGGCAACTTCAACTTCAACCCGCGCTGGGGACCGGAAAACGGCGCGCTCGAACTGGAATTCCACGTCAAGGAATACGGTTTCAAGATGCTGAAGCTGCATTCCAACATGCACGGCTATCGCCCCGACCGGGCGCTGGAATGGCTGCGTCCGGCGATGAAGATGTGCGCCAAGTACAACATCGTCGTGCTGATCCATACCGGCGACGGGCCATATTCGATCCCGACGCAGTTCTATCCGATCATCCGCGAATTCCCGATGGTCAACTTCATCATCGGCCATTTCGGCATCCAGACCGGCGGCAACTATTCGTTCGAAGCCTTCTGGATGGGGATGGACACGCCCAACGTCTATTGCGAATCCGGCTGGTGCTTCCAGTCGCGGATCGTGGAATTCGCCAAGCAACTTCCGCCGCACAAGATCGTCTTCGGCACAGACTCTCCGCCGAACAACCCCGGCATGTGGCTGCGCGAGCTTGAGGTGCTCTGCTCGCCCGCACCGCAGGGGATGAACCTCAGCGAGGACATCCTGGAAGACTACCTGGGCAACAATATCGCCCGCCTGATCGGCATCGAGCCAACCAAGCCTCCCAAGGACCTGGCCGAAGCCGAGAAACGCCTCACGGCGACCTACGTCTGAGGCGGAAGGGTGCGGGGCCGGCCCCCCGCACCCACCCCCACCACAAATCACCCAGAACCCCCGAGGGCGAGATGCGCGAGTCACAGGATTTCCAAAGCTTTGCCGCCAATTACCGCGAGCGTTTCCCCGACGATATCCTGGACCTGCCCGCGCCCCTGGCCGACGGTCAGGATGTCGCCGCGATCGTCGAGGCCCTCGCCCTGCAGGGACGCGCGCCGATGCTGGCCTGCGCCAGCGTGCCGGGCAGCGACTGGCCGCTGGTGACGAATGTCTTCGCCTCGCGCCAACGCATCGCCCGCCTGTTCGGTGTGGGGGTCGAGGACCTGCACGCGGAATACCAGCGCCGCGCCAATGCGCCGGTCGACCCGGTCTTCGTCAATGACGGCGCCGTGGCCGAGGTGGTGACCGAGGGCGAGGCGGTAGACCTGTCCGCCCTGCCGATGATCCGCCACTTCGACAGCGACCGCGGTCCCTATGTCACCAACGCGATCATCGTTGCCTCTGACCCTGAAACCGGTATCGCGAACCTCAGCTATCACCGCTCGATGCGCCATGCACAGTCGGCGCTGGCTACCAGCCTGCATTCGCGCGGCCACCTGTGGCGCATGTACCAGACCGCACGCGAGGCAGGGCGGCCCTTGCCCGTCGCCATGATCATCGGTGCGCATCCGCTGTTCATGTTGGCCGCCTCGGCCCGCGTCGCCTTTGGGACCGATGAACGCGCGGTGGCTGGCGGCCTGATGCAGGCCCCGCTTGAGATGATCGCGACCCCCCGCCACGGCATTGGCGTTCCGGCCAATGCGGAGTTCGTGCTGGAAGGCCATCTCGACCCCGAGGCCCATGTCGCCGAGGGACCGTTCGGCGAATTTTCGGGCTATTCCTCGGACCGCTCGACCAACACGCTGTTCCATGTCACCGCGATGATGCGCAAGCGCGCGCCCTGGCTGGTCGACGTGGTCGGCGGCGCCACCGACGAACACCTGAACCTGGCCCGCCTGCCGCGCGAGGCCGAGATGCTGGAAAAGCTGAAGGCCCGCTTTCCTTCGGTGACCGGGCTGCATTACCCGACCTCGGGGACGCACTTCCATTGCTATGTCCGCATCCGCCAGACCCGCCCCGGCGAGGCGCGCCAGGTCATGCTGGGGCTGCTGGGCTGGGATCCCTATCTGAAGACGGTGATCGCGGTCGACGACGATATCGATGTGACGCAGGACAGCCAAGTGCTGTGGGCGCTGGCCACGCATTTCCAGCCCCATCGCGACATGTTCACCGTGGACGGCCTGCCGGGCAGCCCGCTTGACCCATCCTCGACCGCGGATGGCACCACCTCGCGGCTGGCGCTGGACGCCACCCGAGGGCCGGATTTCCACGGCATCCGGGCGGTTCTGGACGCGGGCGCGCGCGACCGGGCGCAGGCGTTGCTGCGGGGTCTGGCGGGGGCGCGGCCATGAACGCCCATCACCTGCCCGACCCGCCACGGCGCATGGTGGTGGGTATCAGCGGCGCTTCTGGTTTCGTCTATGGGCTGCGCCTGCTTGAGATGCTGCGCGAACTCGGGATCGAGACCCATGCCAGCGTCACCCGCGCCGCGCTGCTGACCATGACGCACGAGACAGGCTTCAAGCTGTCCGACATAGAGGCGCGCGCCGACTATCTCTATCGCCCCGACGATGTCGCGGCCAGCATCTCCAGCGGGTCGTTCAGGACCATGGGCATGATCGTCGCGCCCTGCTCGATGCGGACGCTGGCCGAGGTGGCGCAGGGCGTGACTTCGGGCCTGGTCAGCCGCGCGGCCGAGGTCACGCTGAAGGAACGCCGCCGGCTGGTGCTGATGGCGCGCGAGACGCCGCTGACGCAAAGCCACCTCGCCAACATGCTGCGGGTCACCGAAATGGGCGGCATCATTGCCCCTCCGGTGCCCGCCTTCTATGCCCGCCCGCGCTCTCTGGACGAGATGGTCGACCAGACGCTGGGCCGGGTTCTGGACCTTTTCGACCTCGACGCCGCGCAGGTGCGACGCTGGGTCAAGACACCCTGACTTCCAAGGGAGGGAAGACCATGCAGAAGACGGTGAAAGACAAGATCCCGGTCACGGTACTGACGGGCTTTCTGGGCGCGGGCAAGACCACGCTGCTGAACTATATCCTGCGCGAGAACCACGGCATGAAGATCGCGGTGATCGAGAACGAGTTCGGCGAGATCGGCATCGACGGCGACCTGGTCATCGGCAGTACCGAGGAAATCTTCGAGATGACCAATGGCTGCGTCTGCTGCGTGGCCGAGGCCCGCGACGACCTGTTGCGCGTCATCCGCCAGTTGCTGGACCGCCCCGACCGGCTGGACCATATCATCATCGAGACCAGCGGCCTTGCCGATCCCTATCCGGTGGCGCAGACCTTCTTCCTGGACGACCCGATCCGGGATGAAACCAATCTGGACGGCGTCATCGCGCTGGTCGATGCCAAGCACATCCTGCAGCATCTGGACGACGCCGATGTCGATGCTCTGGACAACCAGGCCGTGGACCAGATCGTCTGCGCCGACCGCATCGTCATCAACAAGGTCGACATCGCCACCGAGGCCGAGATCGCGGAAGTCACCCGCCGGGTGAAGAAGCTGAACGAGACCGCCGAGATCGTCCGCTCAAGCTTCGCGCAGATCGACCTGGGCAAGATCCTTGGCCTTGCCGCCTTCGACCGCAACCGCACGATGGCGGCCGAGATCGACCTTGATGGCGGCCATGATCATGTCCACCATCCCGCGCCCTGGGACCGCGACGCCAGCCACAGCCACGACGCCTCGGTCAGTTCGGTCGGGATCGAGCTGCAGGGCCACATGGACCCCGCCGCCATGACCCGTTGGCTGGACGAGATCCGCCGCTCGGACACTGCCGACCTGTTCCGCATGAAGGGCATCTTCTCGGTCAAGGGCGACGACTACTGCTATGTCCTGCACGGCGTCCACGGCGAGATCGAGTTCCGCCCCAACCACCCGTGGGCGGATGAGCCAAGATGCAACAAGATGATCGTGATCGGCCGGAACCTCGACCGGAACACCCTCACCCAGAATCTGAAGAAATGTCTCGCAGCCGCGTGAAAGCACAAAGGAAAACGGCTGACGAGAAGGAGAATACCGAAGTCTGAGAGGGACATCCCAAGGGAGGGGATCATGACGAAGACGAAGGGAATACATCCGGTTGACGAAATCCTGCCGCTGCGGCCCATGCTTGCCTTGGCGCTTCAGCATCTTGCCGTGTCCTATGTCGGCTCGGTCGCAGTGCCGCTGATCATCGCCAATGCGCTGGGTTTCAGCCAGCACGACACCATCCTGTTGATCAGCGCGACCTTTTTCTGCTCGGGCGTGGCCACGCTTCTTCAGACCATCGGCTTCTGGCGCTTTGGCGTGCGGCTGCCGATCATGAACGGCGTGGCCTTCAGCAGCGTCTCGGCGATCATTGCCATCGGCACCATGCCGGGTGTCGGGATCAGCGGCGTCTGCGGCGCGGTGATCCTGGGCGGCATCCTGATCACCCTGATCGCGCCACTGGCCGGACGGCTCCGGCGGTTCTTTCCGCCGGTCGTCACCGGCTGCATCGTGACCGCGATCGGGGTCCAGCTTCTGCCGGTCGCCTATCAATGGGCCGGGGGCGGGCATGGCAACGCCAATTTCGGCAAGCCGGGATACCTGGCCATCGCGCTTCTGGTGCTGGTCACGATCCTGCTGTTCAACCGCTATGGCGGGCCGCTGATGCGCAACCTGGCGGTGCTGGGCGGGCTGGTCGTGGGTGCGCTGGTCGCCGTCCTGTTCGGCATGGGCGACCTGACCCCCATGCGCGAGGCGCCCTGGCTGATCGCGCCCGCGCCCTTCGAATTCGGGATGCCGACCTTCGCGATCCTGCCCTTCGCCACGATCTTCATCGTCATGCTGGTGCAGACCGTGGAATCCATGGGCCTGTTCATCTCGATCGGGGATCTTGTCGAACGCGAGGTGACCCCTGGCCAGGTCGCGGACGGCATCCGCGCCAACGGGCTGGCCAGCGCCGTCGCCGGGGTGTTCGCGGGCTTCCCGTTCATCGCCCATATGGAGAATGTCGGTCTGGTCATCCTTAGCGGCGTGCGCAGCCGTTGGGTGGTGGCACTGTGCGGGCTGATCTTCTGTGTCGTCGCCTTCTTCCCGAAATTCGGCGCGATCCTTGCCGCGGTGCCAGCCCCCGCCCTGGGCGGCGCGGGCATTGCCATGTTCGGGATCGTCGCGGCGGCGGGCATCCAGTCGCTGGCCAAGGTCGACTACACCAACAACCGCTACAATATGCTGATCGTCGCGCTGACGCTGGCGATGGCCTTTATCCCGATCCTGCAACCCAGCCTGTTCGAGCAGCTGCCCGGCTGGTCGCAATCGGTCCTGCACAGCTCGGTCGTCGTGGCCTGCGTCGTCTCGGTCGTGCTGAACTTGCTGCTGAACGGCGCGGATGGCGAGGGCGACCACGCCCATGCCCCGCTTCAACAGGCCTGAGTCTGGCAAGTCACAGCAATTGCGTGTGAATGCCTGACAGAAGGGACCGGGTCCATCGGATCCGATCCCACCTATCCCGCCAGAGAGGACAAGATGAGCAAGACCGAACCTATCTCTGTTCCCGCGCGCCCGATCCTGCTGACCGGGGGGCGGATCGCCGCGGCGGACGGGACGCTGACCCGCGCCGAGATCCTGATCGATGCCGCGGGGCGGATCGCCGAGATCGCCGCCAGCATCACCCCCCCGCCCGAGGCGCAGCGCTTCGACGCCACGGGTTGCCTAGTCACGCCGGGCTTCGTGGATGTTCACCAGCATCTGGACAAGACGGGCGTGCTGCGCTTTGCCCCGAACCCCTCGGGCACGCTGCAGGGGGCACGGGACGCCTTTGCCGCCTATGCCCGGCAAGCCCCGCCCGAGGACATCTTCCGCCGCGCCTCGAAGACCATCGCGCAATGCCTGTCGCGCGGGACGCTGGCGATCCGCAGCCATGTCAATGTCGACAAGGATGCGGGCTTCAACGGCATCGAGGCACTGGCCCAGTTGCGCGCCGACTGGTCCGACCGGGTGGCCCTGCAGCTCGTCGCCTTCATGACGCCACATCCGGGGCAAGACCTGGCCTGGCTCGCCGCAAATATCGACCGCGCCGCGCAATCGGCGGATGCAGTCGGCGGCACACCGGCGGTGGCCGAGGATCCCGACCGCTACCTTGACCTGATCTTCGAGGCGGCGGCGCGCCACGGACTGCCAGTCGACCTGCACATGGACGAACATCTGGACCCGAACCGCCTGCATTTCGCCAAGGTGTTCGACCGCGTCCGTCGCTTTGGCATGCAGGGACGCACGGTGCTGGGCCACACCTCGGTGCTGAGCGCGATCCCGCGCGCCGCCTTCGAGCCGATCATGGCCGAGATCATCGATCTGGGGATCGGCCTTGTCACCCTGCCCGCTGCGAACCTGTATCTGCAGGGCCGCAGCGCCGACGAACTGCCGCCGCGCGGCCTGACGCGCGTGGCCGAACTGATCCGGGCAGGCGTGCCGCTGGCCACGGCCTCGGACAATATCCAGGATCCGTTCGTACCCAGCGGATCGGGTGACCTGCTGGAAATGGCCCGCTGGACCCTGCTGGCAGGCCACCTGAAGGGGGATGAGTTGGCCACGACCTATCGCATGATCACCGAGATCCCGGCGAAGCTGATGGGGCTTCGGGACCATGCCATCGAAAAGGGCAGTCTGGCAAACTTCAACGTCATGCGCAGCGACGATATCGACACGCTGGTCGCGGGCGGGCCTTCGGCGTCCAGCATCTTCGCGCGCGGGCGGCTGGTGTCGCAGGATCCCCGTTCGGCGTTGCTGCCAGCCTGAACAGGCCATCACGCAAAAGCGCCGGCCGACACGTTCCTGAGTCGACCGGCGCATCCCGTTCCGCCCGGTGCCTCAGCCTTTCGGCAGGCGCATCAACTCGATCCGGGTGCCCTGCCCCAGATGGACCTGATTTCGCGCGATCCGGGTCATGCGCGACGTGCCCTCGGGTGCGCCGGTATTCGGGTTCACGTCGAATTTCGGATAGTTCGAGGACGAGACGTCCAGGCGCAGCCGGTGCCCTTTGGCGAACAGGTTCGCCGTGGCAAAGGGGTTGATCTCGATCTCGATCACGCCTTCGTCCTGCGCGACCGGCTCGGGGCGATCCCAGCCCTTGCGATAGCGCAGGCGGAAGATCCCGTCCGAAATGATCAGCGCATAGCCGCGCGGGTAATCCGCGCTTGGCGGATAGACATCGACCAGCTTGGCGGTGAAATCCGTGTCCGGCGCGTCGGTCGAAACCGCCAGCCGCACCACTACCGGGCCGACCACGGCCAGATCCTCGGCCAGCGGCGCGGTTTCGAAGCTCAGCACGTCGGGGCGCGCGGTCAGCGGCATTCCCGGATTGCGGCAGCCATAGAATTCCGGCGCCTCGACCTGATCGAAGCCGCCACCCGTAAAGATCGGCTCGCCCGAGGTCAGCGCCCCTCCGATGGTCGGCACCGGGTCGCGCGGGTCGAAGTCATAGCCAAGCACGGCACCGGTTTCGGGCGCGTCCACGGCAAGGCTCATGTCCGGGCGGGGGTAAAGGACCAGCGGTTCGGCAGCCGGAATGGGCCAGTCCGGCGCTTCGATCCAGTGGCCGCCGTGGTCCAGATGTCCTGCCGACGTGCGCATGCCGCTGCCGCCGCCCATCAGGAAGACATGGGCGCGGCCGTCCTGCGCGGGCTGATCCTCGTCCTTCAGCCAGCGGGCGAAGAATTTCAGCCGATAGGTCAGCCAGTCGCGGTCGATCTGCCCGTCGAAGGTCGCGGCGGGGCCGAAATCGACATCGCCGAAGGTGCTGCGCGAGCGGTTGCCATGCGTCCACGGCCCCATGATCAGTGTCAGCGGCCGCGCCGGATCGCCCTTCAGCCCAGCATAATTCTCAAGCGTGGTCGGAACATAGACGTCATACCAGCTCGACATGAAGATGATCGGAACCTTCGGGAAGGTGGCGTAATGGCCCGCCGCCCAAAGCCCGGTCCGCTTCCAGAAATCGTCAAAGGTGCCGTGCTGCCACTGTTCCAGCACATAAGCTTCGAAATCAGGATCCCACTTGATGGGCGAGCGGCCCTTCGTCCAGGGCGTGCGGGCCATCCAGCCGGCCAGATCCTCGGCCTCGATCGCGGCCAGAACGCCGGGGTCGCTGGCGGCAAGCGGACTGTCCTTGGCGTGGCTATAGGCCCAGGTGACCTGCTTCATCTCGAAGGCGCCGCCCTGACGGATGCCGCAGCTGAACGCGTTCGAGAAACCGCCGGAATCGACGGCCATGCAGGCAAGGCCCGGCGGGTTCAGGCAGGCCATCGCCATCTGCACATGCGCGTCATAGCTGAGGCCCATCGTTCCGATCCGGGAATTGTTCCAAGGCTGCGCCTCGATCCAGACCATCGCGTCGAAACCGTCCTCGGCCTCGTTCACGTATTTGGTGAAGCGTCCTTCCGAGGCGAAGCGACCCCGGCAATCCTGCCAGATCACGATGTAGCCCTGCCGGACCAGCAGCACCGCGAGATCGGCCCGCGATTTCGAGACCGGCTCGGCCACAGAAAGCTCGGTCCGGGGGGTGCCCGACTTGTCATAGGGGGTGCGCTCGAAGATCACCGGCAGGGGATCTTCAAGCGGGCGGCCGCCCGACGCCGGACGATAGATGTCGGTCGCCAGACGGACGCCGTCCCGCATCGGGATCATCACGTTGCGATGGACGACGACATCCTGGGTGACCGGCTCGGCCGGCGTCAGGGCGACCAGGGGCATCACTTCGCGGTCCTCACGTTCTGGGGCAGCGTGTATTCGGACAGGCCCGCTTCCAGCGTCAGCCCCTGCTTCATCGCCCAGTCGATCTTCTGCCAGTAAAGCGGCACGATCGGCGTCTTGGCGAAGGCGATACGGGTGGCCTCGGCCAGCAGTTCGTTGCGCTTGTCCAGGTCGAATTCGGATTGCGCCTTGCTGAGCGCCGCGTCGAATTCCGGCGACGAGAACCGCATCCGGTTGAACGCACCCGTGCCCGCTTCCTTGTCATAGGTGCGGATCAGCGAACCCAGCATCGGCGCGGCCGTGGGGGTCGAGGAGCCCAGCGAGAACACGAAGGCGCCATAGGCCCCGGCGGTCGCGTCCTTGGAATAGACGTTATAGGGGAAGACCTGCACGCCGTTCACCTTCAGTCCGCCGCGGGTCAGCATCTGGCCGATCGCCTGCGCCAGTTCGGCATCTCCGGGGAAGCGGTTGTTGGACGACACGACCGTGATCCCGAACCCGTCGGGATAGCCCGCATCAGCCAGAAGCTTCTTTGCCTCGGCCGGATCGGGGGCCTGCGGTTGCAGGTCGGCCGCATAGCCACCCAGAACCTCGGGAACGATCTGCGCGGCCGGCACGCCCGCGCCGCCCAGCAGGCGGTCGACGATCAGCTGTCGGTCCAGCATCAGCGACACGGCCTTGCGGACGCGTTCGTCCTTGAACGGGTTCACCGTCAGCGGCTTGCCCTGAAGGTCGGTCACGCCCGGCGCGGTATCGCCGCGCATGCTGAGCGCCAGATAGACGACGCGACCCGACGGTTCTGACAGGATGGTGAAATCGCCGCCCGAGGAAATCTGCGTGGTGTCGGCCGGCGGGACCGAGTCGATCAGATCGACCGCGCCAGACAGCAACGCCGCGACCCGCGCCGCGTCGTTCGAGATGAACTTGATGTCCACGTCCTTGAACTCGGGCTTGTCGCCCCAGTAGCCGTCATAGGCCTGCAGCTTCAGATCCTCGCCCGGCGTCCAGGACACGAACTTGTAGGGGCCGGTGCCGATGGCGGCGGTGCCCACGTTGAAATCCTCGGTCGCCTTGCCGTCGCTGGCAGCCTTGCTGACGATGAAAACGCGGCCGATATCCTCGATCAGCGCGGGATCGGGGATCTTGGTCGTGATCTTCAGCGTCAGGTCGTCGACCTTTTCCAGCTTGTCGATATTCGACACCATGTCGCTGTAGGGCGCGGGCGAATTCGGGACGTTCGGCGCCCGCTCGAGCGAGAAGATCACATCATCTGCGGTGAAAGGGCTGCCATCCTGGAAGGTCACGCCCTCGCGCAGCTTGACCTGCCAGGTCAGCGGGTCGAGATTCGTCCATTCGGTCGCAAGGCCGGGCGAGATCTGCAGGTTGCGGTCGAACTTCACCAGCTCCTCGAAGATCATGTTCGAGGTGTTCTGGTTGTTCCCCGTGCGCGAGAATTGCGGATCGATCGAGGATTGCTCGGCCGCAAGCCCCATGGTCAGCTGCTGGGCCGAGGCCGACAGCGCCGTCCCGCACAGAAGCGCGGCCAATGCCGCCGTCTTGAAAAGCGTGGTCATGGTGTTCCCTGTCATTTGTCGTTGCTGGTATTGCGTTTGATCGCGCGCAGGCCCGCGCCCCCGTCCAGGTGACAGGCCGCGGAATGGCCACCCTCGAAGTCCTTCAGCGCGGGGCGGGTGGTCTTGCAGATGTCCATGGCAAACGGGCACCTGGGGTGGAAATGGCAACCGCCGGGCGGGCTCAATGGCGAGGGGATCTCGCCCTTCACGGTCGAGAAGGTATGGCCCCGCCGGTCGATCCGCGGCACCTCGGCCAGAAGTGCGGCGGTATAGGGATGGCGCGGTCCTTCCGGGCCAAAGATCTCGTCCGTGGGCGCGCTTTCGACGATGCGTCCCAGATACATGACCACGACCCGGTCCGAGATGTGCTGGACCACGGAAAGATCGTGGCTGATGAACAGCAGCGTCAGTCCAAGATCGCGCTTCAGTTCCATGAACAGGTTGATGACCTGCGCCTGGATCGAGACGTCCAGCGCAGCGATGCTTTCGTCGCAGACCAGGAAATCCGGCTGCACCGCCAGTGCCCGCGCGATGCCCAGCCGCTGGCGTTGCCCGCCCGAGAACTGGTGCGGATAGCGGCCCGCGACCGCCGTATCCAATCCGACCCGCGCCAGCAGGTCCGCGACCAGCGCATCGACGCCCCCCGCGGGCAGAAGCCCGTGGACGCGCGGCGCCTCTCCGATGATCTGGCGGACGGTCTTGCGCGGGTTCAGCGAGGACATCGGGTCCTGAAAGATGATCTGCGTGCGCAGGCGCATCTCCATGCGGTCCCGACCTTTCAGCGACGCGATGTCGCGGCCCTGCCGTTCGACAACGCCGCCCGAGATCGGCAGCATTCCGGCGATGGCGCGGCCCAGCGTGGATTTGCCGCAACCGGATTCGCCGACCAGGCCCACGACCTCGCCCTTCATGACCTCAAGGCTGACATCGTCCAGTGCATGGACGGTCGGAGGCGGCGGCGATCCGGCCAGGCGGCCCACGAAACGCTCGATCATGTCGGGCTTGCGCTGGAAGCGCTTGCTGACGGCGCGTGCGGCGGCCAGCGGTGTGGCGGCTTCGGTCCCGCTCATGCGACAACCTCCATCGGGTGAAAACAGCGCCAGCCGTGATTGTCCGTCCCACTTTCGGAGGGTTCGTGCAGGCATTCGGCGGAGGCACGCGGGCAGCGGGGGCGGAAGGGGCAGCCTTCGGGGCGGCCCAGCGGTGGAGGTGCGGCACCGGGGATCTGGCGCAGCGGCTCTCCGCGGCGGTTCGCCATCGGGGTCGAATCGATCAGCCCGCGCGTATAGGGATGGCGCGGATGGTCCAGAACCTGCGCGGTCGGACCATGTTCGACGATCCGGCCCGCATACATGACCGCGATCTTCTGGGCCAGCGCCGCGACCACGCCAAGGTCATGGCTGATCCAGATCATCGCAAGGCCCATCTCCTGCGACAGCTTCTGCATCTCGGCCAGGATCTGGCTTTGGATCGTCACGTCCAAAGCGGTCGTGGGTTCGTCCGCAATGATCAGGTCGGGTTCGTGCAGAAGCGCGATGGCGATCGCGACGCGCTGGCGCATCCCGCCCGAAAATTCATGCGGATAGGCGTCGATGCGCTCTTCGGGATGGGGGATGCCGACCTTGGCCAGCGCGGCAAGCGCGCGGGCGCGGGCTTCGGCCCGGCTGACCTTGCGATGGGCGCGGACGGTCTCGATCATCTGCGTCCCGATCTTCAGCACCGGATTCAGGGTCATCATCGGATCCTGAAAGATCATCGCGATGCGGTCGCCGCGCAGTGCGCGCAGGCGCTTTGGCCCGGCGGCGCGCAGATCCTCGCCGCGATAATCGATCCGCCCCTCGACCACGCGACCGGGCTTGTCGATCAGGCCAAGGATGGAAAAGCCGGTAATCGACTTGCCCGAGCCGCTTTCGCCGACAAGGCCCAGGATCTCGCCGCGCTTCAGTTCCAGATCGACGCCGTCCACGGATTTCACCGTGCCCTTGGGCGTATCGAACCAGGTTTTCAGGCCTTCGACCTTCAGGATGATGTTGTCGGTCATTGGGCAAGCCTCGGGTTCAGGACCTCGCGCAGGCGGTCGCCCACGACGTTGATCGAAAAGACAAGGGTCAGAAGAAGCAGGCCCGGGAACACGCTCATCCAGTAAAGCCCGGCCAGCAGCACCTGATAGCCATTGGCGATCAGCAGCCCCAGCGAGGGTTCGGTGATCGGCAAGCCGATGCCGAGGAAGCTGAGCGTCGCTTCCGCCGCGATGGCATGGGCGACCTGGATCATCGCGATCACGATCAGCGGCGGCAGGCAGTTGGGCAGGATATGTGACAACAGGATGCGCGTGGGCGACAGGCCCAGGCAGCGCGCGGCCTCGACATAGTCCTTGCCGGTCTCGACCATGGCCGCGGCGCGGACGGCGCGCGCGAAATAGGCCCATTGCACGAAGATCAGCGCCAGGATCACCTTCCACGTCCCTTGGCCAAAGATCACCAGGATCATCAGCGCGACAAGGATTGTGGGCAGCGACAGCATCAGGTCGACGAAGCGCATGATCAGCGTCTCGACCCAGCCGCGGGCATAGGCGGCGATCAGGCCCGCCAGCGTGCCGACCAGCATCGCCAGCATCCCCGCGGTGACGCCGACCCAAAGCGAGGTCCGCAGCCCGTAAAGCATGGCCGACAGCATGTCGCGGCCCTGCGTGTCGGTGCCCAGCCAATAGGTCATGCCCCCCATCGAGGTGCTGCCGGGCGCCAGCTTACTGTCGAAGAAATCGATCGCCCCAAGGTCATAGGGATTCTGCGGCGCGATCCACGGCGCCAGCAGCGATGCCGCAACCAGGATCACGCAGATAAGCGCCGCGATGGTGGTCTTGGGGCTGGAAAGGATGCCGCGCAGGAGGCGGGCGGACAGGGAGTCGCCTTGGGCGATTGCCCGGAACAGGGTCGAAGCCATCACTGACGCCCCCGGATGCGCGGGTCGAGCGCCGAATAAAGGATGTCGACCGTGAAGTTGATGAGGCTGAACAGGCAGACGATGACCAGGATATAGGCCACGATGATCGGACGATCGAGCCCGTTGATCGAATCGATGATCAGCTTTCCGACGCCCGGCCAGGCGAAGATCGTTTCGGTCACGACGGCGAATGCGATCAGCGACCCGAACTCGACCCCAAGGATGGTGATGATCGGGATCATGATCGTCTTCAGCACATGCACGAACAGGATGCGCCGTTCCGAGATGCCACGAGCACGCGCGAATTTCACGAAATCAAGCGGCATGGTTTCCTGCACGCCCGTCCGGGTCATGCGAATGACCAGCGCGATCTGCGCCAGCGCAAGATTCGTCGCAGGCAGCAGCAGGTGCTGGATGCCGTCCCAGGTCGCGAAGCTGGTGGTGATGCCCAGGATGGTTCCCGTCTCGCCCCGCCCGGTCGAGGGCAGCCAGCCCAGCCAGACCGAGAAGATCATGACCAGCATCATCCCCTGCCAGAAATTCGGCAGCGAGAAGCCCAGGATCGAACCGGTAACGATGGTTTCGTCCGTGGTTGATCCCGGCCGCGTTCCGGCCAGAAGCCCGAGCGGCAGGCCAAAGACCAGCGACAGCACCAGCGCGGTGATGGTCAGCTCCAGCGTGGCGGGCAGGCGTTCGAAAATCACGTCCAGCGCCGGACGGTTGAAGACGAACGAATTTCCGAAATCGCCATGCAGCGCCGAAGACAGGAAGCCGAAATATTGCAACGGCAACGGCTGGTCGAGATGCAGCGAAGCTGCGACCTGCGCCCGCTCGGCTAGGCTTGCATCGGCCGGCAGGAGGATTTCCAGCGGGTCGCCGATGGCATAGACGCCCAGAAAGACGATGACCGAGGTCAGCAGCAGAACCAGCATGGTCTGGACCAGCCGCCTCAGGATAAAGACCGTCATGGGCGCAGCCCTGCCGCGGAGCTGCCGATTGGGTGGCTCATGTCTGGAAGTCCTCCGTTTCGGGAATGGTTTGCGAAACGATTCCCGACTATGCAATATTATGATGATTATGTTTCAGTTGATGCGTGGCGCGCATAATGGATTCCGAACTTCTCCGCACCTTCCAGGTCGTATGCGACAAGGGCACCACCCAGGCTGCCGCCGAGGTGCTGGGCGTCTCGCAATCCGCAGTCAGCCGCCGGCTTGCCCAGATCGAGGCTGAACTGGGCCTTGCGCTGTTCACCCGCGAAAAGGGCAGGCTGATCCCGACCCGCGAAAACCGGGCGCTGCTATCGCAGATCTCGGCGGTGCTGGTCCAGAACACCCGGCTGACCCAGATGGCGCGCGATCTCGGTTCGGGGAATTCGCCCATGCTGACGCTGCGGGTGGCCTTTCCCGCCAGCCTGACCATGACCATCATCCCCCGGGTCTTGCAGGACTTCACCGCGACAAACGACCGTGTCCAGGTCGAGATCCATACCGGCACCTATGATACGATCGAACGGATGCTGCTGGACGATCGGGCCGAGATCGGCTTCCTGCGGATGCCGACGCAGCGACCCGGCATCGTCTCGACCCCGCTGATCGAGGTCGAGACGGTCTGCGTCATGCCAGCCGACCATCCGCTGGCCGCACGCGACGTCGTCTCGGTCCGCGACCTGTTTCGCGAGCCGCTGATCCTGCTGGGCCGGATGCGCGCCCCCCGCAGCGAGATCGACCAGCTTCTGATGGAGATCGGCCTGCGCCCGCAGATCCGGATCGAGGCGCATTCGGTCATGTCGGCCTGCGCCCTTGCCGCGCATGGGCTGGGCATCACGCTGGTCAACGGGCTGATGGCGCGCGACTATGCCCATCTTCCCATCGCAATCCGCCCGCTGCGTGAAAGGCTGACGCATCACTTCGCCTTTGCCATGCCGGAATCCATGCCCCCCTCGGCCACGGCGCGCCGGTTCATGGAGGTGGCCGAGCGCCATTTCTCGCAGCTTCTGGTCGCACCGAAGGCCGGGGGTCCCGCCTAGATGCTGCGCGCGATGCCGCCGTCCACGCGGATATTCTGCCCGGTGATATAGCCCGCGCCCTCGGACAGCAGGAAGGCGATGGTGGCGGCGATTTCCTCGGACGTGCCATAGCGGCCCATCGGCACGCTCTCGCGGCGCTCTTCAGTCGCGGGCAGGCTGTCGATCCAGCCGGGCAGGACATTGTTGATGCGGATGCCTTGGCCCGCGTGTTCGTCGGCATAGATCTTGGTGAAGCTGGCAAGGCCCGCACGAAACACGGCCGAGGTCGGGAACATCGCGCTTGGCTCGAACGCCCAGGCGGTCGAGATGTTGACGATCGCGCCCGCGCCCTGCGCCTGCATGATCGGGGTGACAAGCCGGATCGGCCGGACGGCGCCCAGGAAATAGACATCCATCCCTTGATGCCAGTCATTGTCGCTTAGCCCGAGCAGCGGTCCCCTTGGCCCGTGCCCGGCCGAGTTGACCAGCGCATCGACCCGGCCCCACGCCTTCATCGTCGCGTCGACCAGCCGCGCCAGATCTTCGGGCGACTGGTTCGAACCAGTAACGCCGATCCCGCCCAGTTCCCGCGCCAGCGCCTCGCCCTTGCCGGAAGAGGACAGGATGGCGACACGATAGCCGTCCCGGTGCAGGCGGCGGGCCGTGGCCGCGCCCATGCCGGACCCTCCGGCGGTGATAATGGCAACCTTGTCCATGATCATGACATCCTCTGCGTTCATTGCCCCCGTGCTAACATAGCCCAACGCAATGCGGTTGCGCAGTCGAACGGCAGCCGTGACCATTGGCTGCGCGGATGCCTGCGCGATCCGCTCACATCCGCGTGGGCGGCCGCAAGGGCGGTTGTGCCGGAGGCGCGCGGATGGGATGCAGTCGGCCTGCAATGGAAAAGGACCAGATGACCGACCCAGCGAAAACCATCGGGCCGATCCTGTATCTGGATCACGTTGCCGGCGATCTTGTGCATCTGGCCGCGCTGTTCATCGCGCCTCGCGGGGCCGCCGTGCCCCCGGTCGAGGCCGCAGGGGCGTTGTTCCCCGCAAAGCCGCTGGCCGAATACGCGGCCGCGACCGTCCATCGCGCCCGTTTCGCGCTGCCACAAGGGCAGGCCGAATACCGCTGGAACGGCCAGACATTTGCCCTGTCGCTTGACCTGCATGGCGATGCGCGGCTGGCCTATGTCTCGTGCAATGGCGAAGAGGTCGGCGACCTTGACCGCGAGGGGTCCGAGCGCAACGCGATGTGGGAACGCCTGCGCGCGGAACATGGCAAGGCCCCCTTCGCGCTGCTGATGCATGGCGGCGATCAGGTCTATGCCGACGAGGTGACGCAGGGCCATCCCCTGTCCGACCACTGGCCCGACCGCCTTCCCGACCCGGGAGCCGATCTTGGCGACCTGCGCCGGCACCTGCGCGAGCGGTTCCTGGAGCGCTATGCGGCGCTTTACGCCTCGCCCAGCTTCGCCTGGATCGCGGCGCGCGTGCCCTCGCTGATGCAATGGGACGATCACGACATCTGCGACGGCTGGGGATCGCTGGCCCGCCGCGCGACGGAATCCGAAGTCGGGCAGTTGCTGTTCGCGGCGGCGCGCGAAGCCTTTCTGACCTTTCAGGCCGCGGCCGCGGATGGTGACCTGCCTGCGCGCTTCGCCGATCCGCAGGGCGGCCACCTTGGCTGGACGATCCGCGCCCCCGGCCTGCGCCTGCTGGCGCCCGACATGCGATCCGAGCGGACGCGCCGGCGCATCATGGGACCGGGCGGCTGGGCGATGATGGAAGACGAGCCGCCGCTTCAGGGCGACGAGCGTCTTGTCCTGATGTCCAGCGTCCCGCTGCTGGGTCCACGCCTGTCGCTGCTTGAGACGCTGATGATGGCCGTGCCCCGGATGCAAAGCTATGAGGACGACCTGCGCGACCAGTGGCAAAGTCATTCCCATCGCGAGGAATGGCGACGGATGCTGGGCCTGCTGGTCGACTTCGGGCAGACCGGCCGGAACGTCGTGGTGGTCTCGGGCGAGATCCACCTTGCGACGCGGGCCGAGATGCCGCTGCAGGGAACGGCCAAGCTGCACCAGCTTGTCGCCTCGGGGATCGCGCATCGCCCGCCGCCACGGGCGTGGGCGCGCTTTCTGGGAACGCTGGCGATGCTGGGGGACGATCCGCTGCCGGGCAAGCATATCGCGATCCGCCGCATCCCCGGCCAGGTCGGTCGCTATGTCGCGCAGCGGAACTATCTGGTGCTGACGCGGCAGGCGGGCGCGTGGCAGGCCGAATGGGAGTTCGAGATCAGCGGCCGTTCGCCCGCGCTGGCGCTTTGACCCCGCCTGCGAGCCCAGTGCCTTGGCGGGCAATCTTTCGCCGTTCCCCGGCAGGCTTTGGGGGACGGTCATCATCCTTAGTTGACTATTTCCATAGGTATTCATAAACGGCGCGCGTCGCAGACAGTCTTGCCCAGGAACCGCCGCCATGATTCTTCGCCTTGCCGCTGTCGCCAGCGCCCTTTCCCTGTCCGGAATCCTTCCCGCCCTTGCCGAGCCCGTCACCCTGACCGACATCGCCGGACGCGAAGTGACGGTCGAGGCACCGGCCAAGCGCATCATCCTGGGCGAGGGGCGGCAGATCTATCTGCTGGGCATCCTTGACCGCGAGGCGCCGTTCCAGCGCGTCGTCGGCTGGCGTCAGGACCTGCTGGAGGCCGATCCCGACAATTACGCCGCCTATGCCGAGAAATTCCCCGAACTGAAGGATCTGCCCACCTTCGGCGGGTTCAAGGACGGCACCTTCGATGTAGAACAGGCGGCCGCGCTGAAGCCCGACGTGATGCTGATGAACCTGGAATCCAAGGCCGCGACCGAGGATGCGGGCTATGACGACAAGCTGGCGCAGCTTGGCATCCCGATCGTCTATGTCGATTTCCGCGAAGACCCGATGGCCCACAGCATCGAATCCATGCACATCATGGGCAAGCTGACCGGCCGCGAGGAGCGGGCCGAGGAATATGTGCAGTTCGTCGACCAGCAGATGAAGCGCGTCACCGAGGTGCTGGCCAAGGCTGAATTCACCCGGCCTAAGGTCTTCGTCGACCGCGCCGGCGGCTATTCCGACGATTGCTGCATGAGCTTCGGCGACGGCAATTTCGGCGAATATGTCGAGATCGCGGGCGGCGAGAACATCGCCAAGGGGATCATCCCCGCCACCTTCGGGACGCTGAACCCCGAACAGATCATCGCCTCGAACCCCGATCAGGTCATCGTGACGGGCGGCAAATGGGACGCCTATGTCCCCAACGGGGCCTGGGTGGGCGTCGGTCCGGGCGCGGATCTGACAGCCGCACGTGCGAAGCTCCAGGGCCTGACCACGCGCACCGCCATGACCGGCACCAATGCGGTCAAGACCGGCCAGTTCCACGCGATCTGGCACCAGTTCTATGACAATCCCTATTACTTCGTGGCGGTCCAGCAACTGGCGAAATGGCAGCAGCCGCAGCTTTTCGCCGATCTGGACCCCGAAGCGACGCTGAAAGAGCTGCATGAGCGCTTCCTGCCCGTGCCCTATCGGCCCGGCTACTGGGTGTCGCTGAATGAGTGACGCGGCCCCGGCAGCGGCGGGGCGCGGCTTTTACCGCGCACTCGTGCTGCGCCGCCAACTTATCCTGGCGGCGCTGGCCGCGGCGCTGGTCTTCAGCATCTGCCTGGACCTTGCGCTTGGCCCGGCGCGCTACAGCCTGGCCCAGGTGATCGAGGCGCTGCTGCGCCCCGGCCTTGTCGATGAACGCATCCGCGTCATCCTGTGGGAAATCCGCATGCCGGTTGCGCTGATGGCGGCGGTCGTGGGCGCAAGCCTGTCGATTGCGGGCGTGCAGATGCAGACGATCCTGAACAACCCGCTGGCCAGCCCATTTACACTCGGGATCTCGGCCGGGGCGGGATTCGGGGCAGCGCTGGCGCTGGCCTTCGGCGTCGCGCTGGTGCCCTTCGCGGTCGATTACATCATCCCGGTCAACGCCTTCCTGATGGCGATGCTGACCTCGCTGGCGGTCTATGGGCTCAGCCTGCGCCAAGGCGTCGGCAGCGAGACCATCATCCTGCTGGGCATCGCGCTGGTCTTCATCTTCAACGCGATGATGTCCCTGATCCAGTTCTTCGCCAGCCAGCAGGCGGTGGCGGCGGTGGTGTTCTGGACCATGGGCAGCCTGACCAAGGCGACTTGGCCGAAGCTTTGGATCGCGCTGGCGGTTCTGGTCGCTTCGGCCCCGCTGCTGGCGCGGCGCGGCTGGCAGCTGACGGCAATGCGGCTGGGCGAGGCCAAGGCGGAAAGCATGGGCGTGCGCCCCCGCCGTCTACGGCTTGAAGTGCTGGTGATCGTCAGCCTGCTGGCCGCGATCTCGGTCTCGTTCGTGGGCAGCATCGGCTTTATCGGTCTGGTCGGGCCGCATATCGCCAGGATGCTTCTGGGCGAGGATCAGCGCTTCCTGCTGCCGGGCGCGGCCTTGTCGGGCGCGCTCCTGCTGTCGGTGGGGTCGATCCTGTCCAAGTCCATCATTCCCGGCACCGTCATTCCGATCGGCATCGTGACCGCGCTGGTGGGGATTCCCTTCTTCCTTTACCTGATCCTGAACCGAAGGAGCGCGGCATGGTAAGCCTTAGCCTGCAGGACGTCTCGGCTGCCTATGGTGGACGGCAGGTGCTGGGCGGGATCAGCACCCCGGCCCTGCAGGGCGGCCAACTGGTCGCGCTGCTGGGGCCGAACGGCTCGGGGAAATCCACGCTGTTCCGCCGCATCTTCGGGCTGCTGCGTGGCGCGGGCCAGATCCGGGTCGAGGGTGCGACCGTGCCCCGGCCCATCGCCTATATGCCGCAGGACAATGGCGCGCGACCGGTGCTGACGGTCTATGAATCGATCCTTCTGGCGCGGATGCAAGGCCGCCGCCTGCGCGTCCTGCCCGAGGATCACGCCGAGGTCGACCGGATGCTGGACCTGCTCAACATCGCCGCCCTGCGCGGACAGAATGTGGGCGACCTGTCCGGCGGCCAGCGCCAGATGGTGGGCGCGGCGCAGGCGCTGGTGCAGAACCCGCAGATCCTGCTGATGGACGAGCCGACCTCGGCGCTGGACCTGTCGCGCCAGATCGACTTGCTGGCGCTGCTGCGCCGGCTGACCCGCGAACAGGGCCTGTTGATCGTCGTCGCCATGCACGATCTGGGCCACGCGCTGCGATTTTCTGATGCGGCGCTGGTGATCGGCGGCGGCGGTCTTGTCGCCTGCGGGCCAACCCCCGAGGTCGTCACCAGCCGCCTCCTGCGCGACGTCTTCGATGTCGAGGCGCGGATCGAACCCTGTTCGAAAGGCGTGCCGCAGTTGATCGTTGAAGGTCGGGCCAGCCACGCAGCAAGCCGCGCGGCGTAAGGCCCTGACCCGGTTCTCGCGGGTCCGGCCGAAAATTCACCCCATCTCGCACACCGATGCGCATGACGCCCTTTTCCGGAAGCCTTGCCGGGATCGACGCGGCAAGTGGGCAACCGGAAGGCGGCTGCGCACATTACGCAGGCAGCGGGCGACCCGCACGCGGCCTGCGTCGATAAACCGCTTTACAAGACATGAGCCGGTGCTAGTAAATCGCTTTACTGATGGGCGGAGCACTCGGTATGGCGAATCTGAAGCAGGTGGCGGAAAGGGCCGGCGTTTCCCCGGCAACCGTGTCGCGTTACCTGAACGGCTCGCTGTCCCTGCCCGAGCCGACACGCGAGGCCATCGAAAATGCCATTCGCGCGCTGAACTATCACCCCAATCCCTTTGCCCGCTCGCTCAGCCGCGGGCGCACCGACCAGATTCAGATGGTCGTGCCCGAGATCAAGGCCCCCTTCTTCGCGGCTCTGGTCGCCGCGGTCGAGAACGCGGCCTTCGAGCGCGGGCAGGAACTGGCGATCTCGGTCACGCTGAACCGGCCGGGGCGCGAGCAGCGCTATCTGGACAGCGTCTCCGACCGCCATGTCGACGGGTTGATCTTCGTCACCAACCACCCCGAAGTCGCGCCGCTGAAATCGCGCATCGATGCCGCGCGCCGCGTCGTTCTGCTGGACGAGGACGTGCCGGGGGCGACCGCGCCGCGGCTGTTTTGTGACAATGACAGCGGCGGCTATCTGGCGGGACAATATCTTGCGCGCCACGGGCACCGCGCGATCGGCGTGATCGGCACCGGGGACGAGATGCATTCCGGGGCCGCGCGTTTTCAGGGCTTCAGCCGCGCCTTGGATGACAGCGCGGACGGCGGATACCGCGTCCACCGCAAGACCGGCAGCTATACGATCGAGGACGGCTCGCGCCTGTGCGCCGAACTGCTGGACGAACATCCCGGCATCACCGCGATCTTCGCCATGTCGGACGAACTGGTCATCGGCACGCTGGACGAACTGGCGCGTCGCGACCTGCGTGTTCCCGACGACATCTCGATCATCGGCTTCGACGACATCCTGCCGCTGGATTACTTCGCGACGCCGATCACCGCCATCCGCCAACCGGTCGAGGCACTGGGGGCCAAGGCGGTCGAAATCCTGCTGAATACGGATTGGGAAGATCCCGCGGCATGCAGCCGGGTCGAGATCTTGCCGGTCACGTTGGTCGAGCGGAGCTCCGTTGCCTCCGTCCCGCCCGCCCCACAAGCAACGGTCCAACATGAGAGCAACAGATGAAAATTGGAATGTCCCGTCATGTGATGATGGCCGTGACCAGCGCTTTCGCGGTCCTCGCGGCAACCGGCGCTTATGCGGAAGGCAAGACCTTCGCCCTGGTGCAGATCAACCAGCAGGCGCTTTTCTTCAACCAGATCAATGAAGGTGCGCAGAAAGCGGCGGACGCCTCGGGCGACAAGCTGGCGATCTTCAACGCCAATAACGACCCGCAGGCGCAGAACTCGGCCATCGAGACCTTCATCCAGCAAAAGGTTGACGGCATCGCGGTCGTCGCCATCGACGTGAACGGCATCATGCCCGCCGTCCAGCAGGCGGCCGATGCCGGCATCCCGGTGGTCGCCATCGACGCGATCCTGCCCGACGGCCCACAGAAGGCCCAGATCGGTGTCGACAACGCCAAGACCAGCGAGGATTTCGCCAAGTTCGTGCTGGCGCAGAACAAGGACGGCGAGATCAAGATGGGCCAGGTCGTGGCACTGAACTCGTTCATCCAGAACATCCGCAAGGACAGCTTCAACACCGCGCTTCAGGCTGGTCCCAACGTCAGCCTGATCGGCGAGGTCGACGGCCAGAACGTGCAGGACGTGGCGCTTGGCGCGGCGGAAAACCTGCTGACTGCAAACCCGGACATGAACGCCGTCTATGCCACCGGTGAACCGGCGATGGTCGCAGCCGTCGCAGCCGCGCAAAGCCAGGGTCGCCAGGACAGCGTCAAAGTCTATGGCTGGGATCTGACCTCGGGCGTGATCGACGGGATCGACGCAGGCTTTGTCGGCGGTGTCGTCCAGCAGGATCCGGCCGGCATGGGTTCGGCCGCGGTCGAGGCGCTGGCCAAGATCTCGGCCGGCGAGGAAGTCGAGAAGGTGATCTCGGTCCCCGCCACCATCGTCACCAAGGAGAACGTGGACCAGTTCCGCGAGACCTTCAAATGACCATCGCCAGCCAAAGCACGGACCGGGGGGGAGAAATCCTCCCCGGCTCCGGGGCGCCTCTCGTATCGCTGCGCGACATCCGGCTGACCTTCGGTTCGCATCAGGCGCTGCGGGGGGTCGATCTTGACATCCGTCCGGGTGAATGCCTTGCGCTGCTGGGCGACAACGCGGCGGGCAAGTCGACGCTCTCCAAGGTGATCTCGGGAACCTATATCCCGGATTCCGGAACCATCACGGTCGAGGGCGAAGAGGTCCGCTTCACCGGTCCGAATGACGCGCGTTCGCGCCATATCGAGATGGTGTTCCAGGATCTGGCGCTTTGCGACCATATCGACGTTGTCGGCAACCTGTTCCTTGGCCGCGAGCTGAGCAAGGGCCCCTTCCTTGATCAGAAGGCGATGCTGGTGCGCGCACAGGAAATGTTGGAAGCACTGGAAATCCGCATTCCCCGCCTGACCGCGCGGGTCGAGAAGCTGTCCGGCGGCCAGCGGCAGGCGATCGCGATTGCCCGCGCGGCCTCGTTCCAGCCCAAGGTGCTGATCATGGACGAGCCCACCTCGGCACTGGCCGTGGCCGAAGTCGAGGCGGTGCTGGCGCTGATCAACCGCGTCAAGGCCAAGGGCGTCGGCGTCGTGCTGATCACCCACCGCCTGCAGGACGTCTTCCGCGTCTGCGACCGCATCGCCGTCATGTATGAAGGCACCAAGGTGGCCGAGCGCATGATCGGCGATACCGACCTGGAAGAGGTCGTGAAACTGATTACGGGAGGGCATTGATGTCCAGTTACACCGAACGCGCCAAGCAAAGCCACACCGTCGAATGGTTGAACGACAATGCGCAGGTGCTGTCCATCACCCTGTTCTTCGTCGCCTGCATGGCCTTTTTCGGCGCGCTGTCCGACAGCTTCCTGACGGCGGGCAACCTTCTGAACGTGCTGCGGCAGGCGGCGCCGGTCCTGATCGTCGCGGTTGCGATGACCTTCGTCATCATGACGGCGGGCATCGACCTGGCCGTCGGTTCGACCGTGGCGCTGATCAACGCGCTGGCTGCGATCATGATGGCGAACGGCTTCGACTGGATCCCAACCCTGATCACGATGCTGGTCGCGGGTGCGATCGTCGGGCTGCTGCAAGGTTGGTTCATCTCGTTCCAGGGGATCGCGGCCTTCATCGTCACGCTGGCCGGAATGTCGATCCTGCGCGGCGTCGCGCTTTACATCACCGCGGGCTATTCGATCCCGATCAAGGACCAGCCCGGATTTTTCTGGCTGGGTCGGGGCACGCTGGCGGGGATCCCGGTCCCTGCGATCATCGCCACGCTGTTCGCGGTGCTGGGCTTCATCGTCATGCGCAATACGCGCTATGGCCGCCGCGTCGTGGCCGTGGGCTCGAACCTTGAGGCGGCGCGCCGCGTCGGGATGCCGGCGCGCTGGATCGTCTGTTCGGTCTACATGATGTCGGGGATCGCCTGCGCGCTGGCCGGGCTGCTGATCGCTGCACGCCTCGGCTCGGGCTCGTCCAACGCCGCCGTCGGCTTCGAGATGCAGGTCATCGCCGCCGTGGTGCTTGGCGGCACCTCGCTGATGGGCGGGCGCGGCTCGATCCTGGGAACGGTGCTTGGCACCCTGACCATCTCGATCATCGGCAACGGGTTGATCCTGCTGCACGTCTCGCCATTCCTGACGCAGATCGTCACCGGGGTCATCATCCTTGTCGCCATCTGGATGAACACGCGGCTGTTCGGCGGCGGCTTCAAGATCGGGAAAAAGGGCTGAACCATGACCGAACTTTCGCAGGCGCATGTCGGCTCAGGGCTGGTGATGACCGTGAACGGTCCCGTTCCCGCATCAAGCCTGGGCATCACGCTGATGCATGAGCATCTGAACAACGATTGCTCGTGCTGGTGGAACCCGCCGACCGATCCGGCGCGGGAATATCTGGTCGACCATCCGATCACGCCCGAGATCTATTCCGAGCTGATCCAGGATCCCTTCGTCAACCGCCCGAACCTGGGCGTCAACGAACCCGACCTGGTGGTGCAGGAACTGGGTTATTTCACCCGGCAAGGCGGCCGCACGGTGGTTGAGCCGACCTGCCGCGGCATCGGTCGCGATCCCCGCGCACTGCGGCGTATCGCGGATGGCGCCGGGGTGAACATCGTGATGGGCTCGGGCTACTATCTGGGAACGTCGCTGCCGGATTATTTTCATGACCTCAGCGTCACGGACATCGCCGACCAGATCGTCGCCGAAGCGACAACCGGCACCGACGGCACCGATGCCCGGATCGGCCTGATCGGAGAGATCGGCGTCGGTTCGGACTTCACCCCGGACGAAGAGAAAAGCCTGCGCGGCGCGGCGCAGGCGCAGGCCCGCACCGGCCTGCCGCTGATGGTCCATCTGCCCGCCTGGTTCCGGCTGGCGCACAAGGTTCTGGACATCTGCGAGGCCGAGGGCGCGGACCTGAACCACACGGTCCTGTGCCACATGAACCCGTCCTGGGCGGACCGGACCTATCAGCACGAACTGGCGGCGCGCGGCGCCTTCATCGAATACGACATGATCGGCAACCTGTTCTATTACGCCGATCAGGATGTCGATTGCCCGCCTGACGCAGATTGCGCCCGCGCGATCCAGGGCCTGATCGAGGCCGGACACGGCCACAAGGTCCTGCTCAGCCACGACGTTTTCCTGAAGTGCATGCTGCGCCACTATGGCGGCAACGGCTATGGCTTCGTGAACGCCCACTTCCTGCCGCGTCTCAAGCGGCTCGGCCTCGACCCCGTGCTGGTCGACAATCTCATGGTTGCGAACCCGCGCCGCGTCTTTGACGCGCGCTTCGCCGCCTCTGACTCTTGAAAGGACAAGAAATGACGAAAAAGGTTTTGCTGGTTGGCGAAAGCTGGGTTTCCTCCTCGACCCATTACAAGGGCTTCGACCAGTTCGGCTCGGTCACCTTCCACACCGGTTGCCAGCCGCTGATCGACGCGATGAAGGGCACCGACTACGACGTCACGCACATGCCCGCGCATGAAGCCCAAGACGGCTTCCCCTTCGACATCGAAGGTATCCGCGCCTATGACATCATCATCCTGTCGGATATCGGCGCCTCGACCTTCCTGCTGCCGCAGCGCGTCTGGATCCACAGCCAGACTGCCCCGAACCGCCTGCGCCTGCTGAAGCAGTGGGTCGAAGACGGCGGCAAGCTGATCATGGCCGGGGGCTATTTCTCGTTCCAGGGCATCGACGGCAAGGCGCGCTGGCGCAATACCCCGGTCGAGGAAGTCCTGCCGGTCAAATGCCACCCCTGGGACGACCGCGTCGAGATCCCCGAGGGTGCGACCGCCGAGATCGTCGCCGCCGACCACCCGATCCTGGCCGGGATGCCCGCCGAATGGCCTCCGCTGCTGGGCGTGAACGAGGTGATGCTCAAGGACGGGGCCGAGCTGATCGCCCGCCTGCCGGAGGACCAGGGCGGCCACCCGCTGCTGGTTGCGGGCAAGTTCGGCAAGGGCCGCTCGGTCGTCTGGACCTCGGACATGTCGCCGCACTGGCTGTCCCCGGCATTCTGCGCCTGGGACGGCTATCGCCAGCTTTGGCTGAACATGTTCGGTTGGCTGGAAGCCAACGACTGATCCTGCGACAGGATCACCGGGGCTGCGCCGATCCCGTCGGCGCGCCCACCCCCTCCGCGGTAAAGGCCGCGGCAAATTCGGCGACGGACGGAAAGGCCCCCTGCGTGCCCAAGCGGGACACACATATCCCGGCCGCCCATGAGGCAAGGCCGACATCCCCGGCCTCGGGCTGGCGGCGGCCGTGCCGGATCATCGCGGCGACCAGCGCAGCCAGGAAGCAATCCCCGGCGCCGGTCGGGTCCAGCGCCGCGACCGGGTGTCCCGGCACTGCAAGCTGCAGGGTGCCGTCGCGCCAGACCTCGGCCCCCTTCGGTCCCAGCGTCCTGACCAGCACCCTGCCCTGCGAAAGCCGCGCGACGCCGCCGAAATGCTCGGCCTCGCCCTCGTTCACGCAAAGCAGGTCGCATTCCGCCAGCATCGCGTCGTTGCACCCCTCGACCGGAGAGGGGTTCAGGATACGCCAGATCCCGCGTCGCCCGGCTTCGGCCAGCGCGGCAAGCGATGTCTCGGGGCGCAGGTTCCCCTGCAGCACCAGTGCATCCCCCGCGCCAAGTGCGCCCAAAGCCGCGACCGCCTCGGCCGGGGTCATCGCGCGCGCGCAATCCTGCGTCGTCACGATCGTGTTCTCGCGGTTGCGGTCGCGCAGGATGACCGAGAAATCCGTGGGGCTGTCGCGGCGCGTCAGTTGCGCGTCGAGCGGCTCGTCCGCGACCCCGGCAGCCAGCACCTGCCCGCGCGGGTCTGGCCCGATGGCCGCCACCAGCCGGACCGTGGCCACGCCGGCCAGCGCGCGGGCCAGCGCGATCGCCTGGTTCGCGCCCTTGCCGCCGACGCTTTGCGAAATCGCCGAACCCGCGATCGAGGCCCCCGGAGCGGGAAATGCCTCGACCGCCAAAGTCTCGTCCAGCGCGATGTTTCCAATCACCACGACTTGCGCCATGACACTCACTTTCGAAACTTCCATGAAGGGCAGATGATGCAACTGATTTCCGACCGTCCCGCCAATGCGATAAGCGACATCTTCGGCCGCGACAAGGCGCTGATCGGGATGATCCATTGCCCGGCCTTCCCGGGTGCCCCGCGCTATCGCGGCCAGCCCATGACCGAGATCTATGACGCCTGCCTGCGCGACGCCGAGGCGCTGGTCGCGAACGGAATGCACGGGCTGATGATCGAGAACCACGGCGACATCCCCTTCCTCAAGCCGGATGACATCACCTGCGAAACCGCCGCCTTCATGGCCGTCGTCACCGACCGCATCCGCCGCGAATTCGACGTGCCGCTGGGGATCAGCGTACTGGCGAACGCACCGATCCCGGCGCTGTCCATCGCCGCCGCCGGTGGCGCAAGCTTCATCCGCGTCAATGAATGGGCCAACGCCTATGTCGCGAACGAAGGCTTCGTCGAGGGCCGCGCCGGCGAGGCACTGCGCTTTCGCGCCCGGCTGCGGCAGGACCAGATCAAGGTCTTTGCCGACAGCCATGTGAAGCACGGCGCCCATGCCATTGTCGCCGACCGCACGATCGAGGAACTGACGCGCGACCTGGCCTTCTTTGACGCGGATGCCGTGATCGCGACCGGCCAGCGCACCGGCGATGCCGCCAATCCCGACGAGATCCGCACCATCCGCGACGCGAGCCATCTGGCACTGCTGGTGGGCTCGGGCGTCAGCGAGGCCAATGTCGAACTGATCCTGTCCTTGACCAATGGCGTCATCGTCGCCTCGTCGCTGAAGCAGGACGGCGTCTGGTGGAACCCCGTCGATCCGGCCCGCGTCAAAAGCTTCGTTGCGGTCGCATCCCGCGCGCTGGAGGGCTGAGATGGCGCAGGTTCAGGACGAACTCGGCTGGTTGGCCGCGAACCACGACCGGTTCTGCGCCATCCGCCGCGAATTTCACCAGCGCCCCGAAATCGCTTTCGAGGAAAGCTGGACCTCGGCCGAGCTGGCACGGCGGTTGGCGGCTCTGGGATGCGAGATCTCGCGCAGCATCGGCGGCACCGGCTTTGTCGCGACGCTGAAGGGCGGGCCGGGTCGCGTCGTCGCCTTGCGCACCGACATGGACGCACTGCCGCAGGACGAACAGACCGGCCTGCCCTATGCCTCGGGGAATGCGGGGCGGATGCATGCCTGCGGCCATGACGGGCACATGACCTTGCTGCTGGCGACGGCGGAACTGCTGGTGCGCGCAGGCCCGCTGCCCGGCACCGTGCATTTCATCTGCCAGCCCGCCGAAGAGGTGGGCCGCGGCGCCGTCGCAATGATCGAGGACGGGCTTTTCGACGAGATTGCCCCCGACCTGACCTTCGGCTTCCACAACTGGCCCGAATTGCCGGTCGGCGCGGTCGCGGGCCGTCCCGGCGCGATCATGGCCGCCTATCGCAAGATCGGCTTCGTGCTGGAGGGACAAGGCGGCCATGCCGCGCTGCCGGCCCTGTCCGATGACATGTATGGAGCGCTGGCCGCGCTGATCACCCGGATGAATGCCCGGATGCGGGCCGAACTGCCCGAAACCGCCTTTGCCTTTACCCAGAACCTGGGCGGAAGTGCTGCGAACATCATCCCGGCGCGTCTGGGGGTCTCGGCCTCGTTCCGCTATGTCGCGCCGGAGGAGGAAGCCGCCGCCACCCACATCGCGGGCGAAGTGGCGCAAGAGATCGCCTCGGCCTTCGGGATCACCGTCCGCCCCGAGATCGTTCCCGTCTTCGGCATCACCCGCAACGACGCGGATGCGGTGGCGCTGGTCGCGGCCACGGTGGCGGGTGCCGATCGGGGGCTGGCATGGCAGGATGCGGAACGCTCGTCGATGGTCGCCGAGGACTTCGGCGCCATGATCGAGGAGCGGCCCGGCTGCTATTTCTGGATCGGTGCCGGGCTGGAGCGCGGCGCGCTGCACAACAGCCGTTTCGACTTCAACGAAACGCTGCTTCTTACCGCCCCGCAACTTCTGGCTGATGTCCTGCGCACGGCGATGCACGAGCCGGCCTGACCAGAGGCCGCGCTGCTCAACCCGGCGGGACGGGGTGGGGGCGGTCCCCGCTGCCCGCCCCGCGATCGGCCCCAAGATGGTCCAGCAGATCCTGTGCCGCCGGGGAAAGCCGCACCCCGGTCTGGGTGCAAAGCGACAGGTGCCGCGTCGCCCAAGGGTCGGATAACGGGATCGCCGCGATCCCCGCCGGGCGCGCGGCCCTTCGCGCGGCCAGCACCGGGACGATGCCGATCCCTACCCCCGCACCGGCCATGCGGCAGATGTCGTCGAAGGCGTGCAGCCGGATGCGAGGCCGCAGCCGCAGGCCGATCCGGGCTGCCTGAGCGTCCAGGTAATCGCTCATCGCGCCGCCCACCAGCGCCAGGAAGGGCTCTCCCGCCAGCTCGGCCAGCATCACGGTGCGCCTGCTGGCAAGGGCATGGCCGCGTGCGGCGACCACGACCAACCGGTCGATGGCAAAGGGCCGCAACTCCAGCCCCGCCGTGTCGACCGCAGCGTTCAGCACCCCGATCTCGGCAAAGCCAAGCGCGATGCTGCGGGCGATATCGACGCTTTGCCGTTCGCGCAGGTCGATATCGACTTGGGGGTGGGCGGCAAGCCAGGGGGCAAGGCGTGCAGGCAGGATCTCGGTCAGGGCGGCGGTATTGGCAAGCAGGCGGACGGTGCTGCGCAGGTTCCGGGCGAATTGCCCGATCTCTCCGCGCATCTGGGTCATCTGGTGCAGGATCAGGCGGGCGTGATGCAGCAGTGTCTCGCCCGCCTCGGTCGGGGTCACGCCGCGGCGGCCGCGATCCAGCAGGCGCACCCCTCCGGTCGCCTCCATCTAGCGCAGACGCTCGCTGGCCGCGGCCAGGGACAGCCCGGCCAGAGCCGCGCCGTGGGTGATGCTGCCCGCCTCGGCCACGGCTAGAAACAGGCGCAGATCGGTCAGGTCAAAGCGCATGCGGGCAAGGATAGCGACGCTGTAGCCTTCGGTCCAGCCGAAGCCTGCCTGCGGGTCTTCCGCATTGTGCCCCGGTGCCCGCGCGCTATCACCCTAGGCATGAATGAGCTTGTCCTTGTCGTCGCGGTCGCCGCGACCTTCTTCGCCGCCGGGATCGTCAAGGGCGTGACCGGCATGGGGCTTCCGACCGTCGGGATGGCGGTGCTGGGGGCAATGATCTCGCCCCTTGCCGCGGCAGGGCTGCTGATCGTGCCGGCGGTCGCCACCAATCTGTGGCAATTGCTGTCCGGTCCCGCTTTGGGGCCGCTGCTGCGCAGGTTGTGGCAAATGATGGCGGCAATATCGGCGGGGACGCTGGCCGGTGCGGCCTGGCTGGCCAGCGGCCACGAGCACGCAACGACGGCGCTTGGCCTCGCGCTGGCGATCTATGCCGCCTATACGCTTTGTGCGCGCCAGTTGCGGGTTCCGGCCGCGGCCGAGCCATGGCTGTCCCCGCTGGTGGGTGCGATCACCGGGATCGTGACCGGGACGACCGGCGTTTCGGTCATGCCCGCCGTTCCCTATCTTCAGGCGCTGGGGCTTGCCCGCGATGATCTGGTGCAGGCGCTGGGGCTGTCCTTTACCGTCTCGACCATCGCGCTGGCGGTGGGCCTTGGCGCGCGGGGCGCGGTGACGTCCGATCAGCTGGCGCTGTCCCTGCTGGCGCTGGTCCCCGCGCTGGCGGGCATGTGGGCCGGGCAGTGGCTGCGCGGGCGCATCCCGGCCGCGACATTCCGCCGGGTGTTCCTGATCTGCCTGCTGCTGCTGGGTACCCAGATGGCGCTGCGCCCCCTGCTGTAACGCCGCCGGCGCTGGCACTTGCCTTCGTTCCGCCCTCGACCCAAGGTTGCGCGCAATCAGGCAGGCAAAAGGCGGCGCAGATGCGAATTCCAGACTATCCCACGGGCGACGCAGCGGGCTGGGCCAAGGTGGACGGCTATTTCAGCGACCTTCTGGCCCCGCCGGAGCCTGCCCTGCAGGCGGCGCTGGCCGCAAATGCCGAGGCGGGGCTGCCCGCGCATGACGTCTCGGCCCTGCAGGGCAAGATGCTGGCGTTGTTCATCACCATGACCGGTGCCCGCCGCGTGCTGGAAATCGGGACGCTGGGCGGCTACAGCACCATCTGGATGGCCCGCGCCTTGCCGCCGGGCGGCACAGTCACCAGCATCGAGGCCAGCTCCGTCCACGCCGACATCGCCCGCACCAATATCCATCGCGCGGGACTGGACCAGCGGGTCGACCTGCGTGTCGGTGCGGCGGCCGATGTGCTGCCGGGGCTGGACGGGCCATTCGACCTGATCTTCATCGATGCCGACAAGCCCAGCAATCCTCTTTACCTGGAATGGAGCCTGAAGCTTAGCCGTCCGGGCACCGTCATCATCGGCGACAACGTGGTGCGCGGCGGCGCGGTTACCGACGGCGGCAGCACAGACCCGAACGTGCAGGGCGTCAGGACCTTTCTGGACATGATCGCGCGCGAGCCGCGCCTGCAGGCGACGGCGATCCAGACCGTCGGCGAAAAGGGCTGGGATGGCTTTACCCTGGCGGTGGTGGGCCAGGGCTGAAGGCCTCGGAAACCCGCCGCCTATCTGCCCCGCAGCGCCGCGATCACGCGGTCGGCCATGCGGATGCAGCGCAGCCCGTCAAAGGGAAAGACGCTGTCCAGCCCGCCCCGCAACCGCTCCTCCAGCGCGCGACGCAGGCGGCGGCGGGCGCGAAACAGGCGGGTGCGGACCGTAATCGGGTTCAGCCCAAGATCGCGGGCGACAGCCAGCACCGGCTGCCCCTCGACTTCGTGCAGCAGAAAGGGCAGGCGCAATTCGGGTGGCAACAGGGCCAGGGCCTGCTCCAACAGGGTGCGGACCTGATGGCGCGCGGTCGCCTCCTCGGCGCTTTCGCTGCCCGGAAAGGCCAGCACCTCGGCCGAAGAGGCGGCATCCTGTTCAACCACAAAGTGATCCTTGGCCGGGTCGCGGCGGCGCGCACGCATCAGCGCGGCGTTGATCGTGATCCGGCTGATCCAGGTCGAAAAGCGGGCCTCGCCCCGGAAGCTGTCAAGTCGGGTGAAGGCGGTCAGATAGGCGTCCTGCACGACCTCCTCGGCCTCGGCATCGCTGGGCATGATGCCGCGCGCGATACGAAACAGGCGCGGATTCATGCGACGTACCAGTTCGCGGATCGCGGCCTCGTCACGGGTGCGGGCGGCGGCCACAAGCTGCCAGTCGGGATCTTCGCGATGCGGCCGCAAGGGGCTGGGGCTGATCATGCGGCCTCCTGCGCCTCGACCCGGCCACGGGCCAGGATGGCGTCGACGGGGGGAAAGGCGGCCAGAACCTCGGCCATCAGATCCTCGCTGGCCGGGGCCGGGCCTTCCCAGCCGGGATCGCCCGGTCGCCCGACGACAATGCGACCGACCATCGCGGCCATCTCGTGCGGCTGGCAGTAATAATCATACACACCCGGCACCGTCAGGGTGAGCGCGAAGCTGTCCCCCGGCAACAGAAAATCACTGTCCCAGGGCACCGCTGCGGCGGGGATCCGGCGTTGGCGGTCGAACAGGTCCGGGTGATAGGCAGTGCAGGTATGGCTGTTCGCGGGGTCTTGGTTCACAAAGCGCAGCGGGGTTCCCGCCGCGACCGAAAGGCCGGGGGGCGAGAACCAAACCCTTTCGCCACGCGGGGTGCCGCGCATGGCGATCTCGACCGGTTCGGCGCTCCGGACCGGCGCGGCGGCAAAGGTGGCAAGGGCGACAAGGCCGCCGCCCCCCAGCACGAGCATCTGGCGACGCGACAGCGTCATTTCGCAAGCCTGCCGGCCGCGTCCTTGTCGTGATACAGCACGACATGGGCATGCGGCTTTTCGACCCCCGGATGGCCGGCATTGTAATAGATGTCGACGCCGGTGACGGTATCGGTCCCGACCGGCAGCTTGTCGAAAGCCTTGCCCGCCGCAAGATCGTCAAGCGGGATCATATAGATCGTGGCGGACAGTCGCCCGTCGTGGTCATAGCCCAGGAACGGACCGGCGGGCAGGGTCGCTGGATCGACGTAAAGCGTGCCCAGGCCGGGAATGAAGTCGGGCAGCGGCACAAGCCCGCTGACTTTGGCGAAGGGGGCGGCAGGGGGCGTGGTGACGGCCCCCTCATGAGCCGGGGCGGGGGTTGCAAGGGCAAGACCCGCAAGCAGGATCGGGACGAAGGCGCGCATGGCGTTTCCTTTCTGGTCAGGGGCCGGAAGCGGACCCATGCCAGGTTGGATGCGGTCATCGCAGGAAATGTTCCCGCCGGATCAGCCGCCGATGGCGATGCCCTCGCGCCGGGGATCGGCCGCACCCTCCAGCCCCTCGGGCGTGATCTGGATGCTTTGGACGCCCGAGTTCAACTCGGTCGGGTTCACCTGGAAGCCAAGGTCGGTCAACGGCCCCGACAGGGCGGTGGCGCTGGTCCCGTCTTCGACATCCAGCGGGCCGAACCGCGACAGGATGTTCGGCAGCGCCGCTGCCTGCTGGACATCCATGTCCCAGTCAAGCCAGGCGATGATCGTCTTTGCGACATAGCCGATGATGCGGCTGCCCCCCGGAGAGCCGGTGACCAGCACCGGCTTGCCCTGCGCCATCACGATGGTCGGGGCCATCGACGACCGGGGCCGCTTGCCCGGCGCAAGCGCGTTCGCGATGGGATATCCCGCCTTGTCATGGGTGGTGAAGCTGAAATCCGTCAGCTCATTGTTCAGCAGGAAGCCGCGCACCAGCAGCCGCGCGCCGAAACCATTCTCGATCGTAGTCGTCATCGACAGCGCATTGCCCTGCGCGTCGACGATCGCGACATGCGTGGTCGAGGGCAGTTCCAGCGCCTCGTCCCGACCCCAAAGCTGCGCATGGCTCCACCCCGGAGACCCGGCGCTGACCTCGGGCAGGGAGTCGTCTCCCGCCAGCAGCTTGCTCCGTTCGGCAAGATAGGCCGGATCGACCAGACCCTTGGTCGGCATGGGGACGAAATCGCTGTCGGCCATGAAGCGTTCGCGGTCGGCAAAGGCCAGCCGCGAGGCATCCGCGATCAGCCGCCAACTTTCCGGGTTCTCGGCCCCCAGCGCCGCCAGGTCATAGCCGCCCAGCATCCCCAGGATCTGACCAACCGTCAGAGCGCCGGAGGACGGCGGCCCCATCCCGCAGATGTCGTGATCGCGATAGCTGGCGCAGACCGCGGGTCGCTCAATCACGCGATACGCGCCAAGATCGGCCAGCGCCAGCGTGCCGGGATTGCCGGGCGCGTTCGACACCGCCGCCACGATGTCCTGCGCCACCGGCCCGGAATAGAAGGCCCTTGCCCCCTGCCCCTGCAAGGCGCGCAGCGTGTCGGCATAGGCGGGATTCTTCAGCAGCGATCCGGCCGCGACGGGCTGGCCGCCGGGAAAGAAATAGGCGGCAGTGGCAGGGTCGCCCTGCAGCGCGGTCCCCTCGGCCGCGACCAGCGCAGCCAGCCGGGGCGAGACGGTAAAACCATCCTCGGCCAGCCGGATCGCATCGCCGAAAAGCCCTGGCCAATTCGCGCGGCCCCATCGGCGATGCGCCTCTTCCAGCAAGGCCGGAGTGCCCGGCGTCCCGACCGAGCGGCCGCCCACCACCGCCTGCATGAACTTCAGCGGCTGGCCCTCGGCGTCCTGGAACAGCGTCGGGCGCGCGGCCATCGGCGCGGTTTCGCGTGCGTCCAGCGTGGTCAGCGCGCCACTTTTGGCATCATACCAGACCAGAAACGCCCCGCCCCCCAGCCCCGAGCTTTGCGGCTCGACCAGGCCCAGCACGGCTTGCACCGCGATCATCGCGTCGGCGGCGCTGCCGCCGGAGTCCAGAACGCGCGCCCCGGCCTCGACCGCCAGCGGGTTCGCGGCGCTGACCATCCAATGCGCGGCCTTGACCGGCTGGCCCTGCGCCTTGGCCTGCAACGCCGCGCGCGCAGCGGCGCCAAGATCGCCGAACGCCTCGGCCGTGACCACGCCCGCCGTCGCTGCCTCGGGCGCGACGGCATCGGTGGCCTGCTGCGCCAAAGCCGATCCGGCAAGACCGCAGATCGTCATCGCAAGAAGTGCCGCTGTCCGTTGCATCGTCCCCTCCGCCATCCATGTGCCTTGGGTCAGTCTGGATCCGGAGGGCAGGTCGCGCAAGCTCTCGGTTTCGTGAGCCGCTGCGCGGGCACCGGGACAGGCACGGGACGTTCGGGGCTATCCAAGCGCAAGGGGGCGGCCTAGAAGGCGGTGGAACATCCCCGCATGACCCCATTTGCCAAGGATATCGACGTGGCCACCCCGCCCCCCGCTTCGCCCGGCGCAACGGCACGCGCCCCACGCCCGATTGAGATCGTGGCTGCGCTTGCCACCGGCGCGCTGCTGACCTTCATGCTGCTCAGCAACAGTATTATGGCCGCGCATACGACGCCGCTGTTCTCATCGCTGACGGCCCATGCGGTGGGCTCGGTCGTGGCGGGGGCCGCGCTGATCGGCGCGCGCCTGTGGCGGCGCGGCCGGGGGACGGCGCCGCCCCGTCCGCGCGGGAACGTGCCGCTTTGGGCCTATCTCGGCGGGATCTCGGGCGCACTGACGGTCATGCTGACTTCCTCGACCGCGAACTCGGCGCTGGCGTTGACCGGCACGCTGGCCATCGGGCTTGCCGGGCAGGTGGTGCTGGCGCTGATCTTCGACTGCCTGGGCGCGATGGGACTGGAGCGGCGGCTGCCCCGGCGTCAGGACCTGCTGGCGCTGGTGGCGATCATCGCGGGCACGATGCTGATCATCCATGCGCGGGGGATGGCCGGATGAGCGCGATGATCCTGTTCGCCTTCATCGCCGGAATGCTGGTCACGCTGTCGCGCCAGTTGAACGGCCGGCTGGCCATCCAGACCTCGGCGCTGCGCTCGTCCTTCTGGAACCACGCGGTCGGTTTTGGCGCGCTGGCGGCGGTGACACTGCTGGCCGGAAGCTTCTGGCCCGAGGGTGCGTCAGGCGCCCCCTGGCTGGCCTGGATCGGGGGCGCGGTAGGCGTCGCCTTCGTCGGAGGCGGCAGTTGGCTGATCCCGCGCCTCGGCGCGGCGATGACCGGCGGGCTGCTGGTCGCCGGTCAGATGCTGTCGGGCGTCGCGATGGACATCGCGCGCGGTCAGGACGCGGTCCTGTGGATGCAGGTCGCGGGCATCGCGCTGATCCTGGGTGGCGTATTCCTGAGTCGGCGGCGCTGACGCGAACTATTCGCCGCCATTGGTGGCGCGGTCGTTCTGCCGCGCCTTGCGATCGCCCGCCTCGCGGTTCTGGCCGCCGGCATTGGGCTGGTTCGACTTCTTCATCCGGCCCGGATTCACGGCCGGGTCGGCATTGCCCATCTTCTCCTGCTGCGCGCGGTTCTTGACGTTGAAGTCTTCGTTTTCGGTCTTGGGATCTAGTTTCTCGGCCATCGGAAGCCTCCTTTCCGGCTTTGCACCGGGTCAACCTGCAAGGGCCACGGATGTTCCGGTGATCCTGACCCAAGATTGATATTGACAGTTTCGGGCGGAATCACGCTACAACTGGTCCGATAACCCGGCCAGTTGTCATTGCGTCAGATCACGGGGGGCTGCCCAGAATGCGCGATGTGCAGAAGCTCCTTTTGGACGATCCGGCGGGCTTCGGCACCGATCTGCGGCGCCTGACCATCAAGGACCGCATCGCCGAAAAAATCGCTGCGCTGATTGCCTCGGGGCTGCTGGCACCGGGGGATGAACTGCCCAGCGAAAGAGATCTGGCCCAGGCCCTGTCGGTCAGCCGCGAAACCGTTCGTGTCGCGATCCAGCTTCTGGCGGCGCGCGGCATCCTGGCGGTCAGTCAGGGCAGCCGCACCCGGGTGCTGAAGGGCGATATCGGCGACATGGCCATCGGGATGATCCGCCAGATCGACGTCAACCGCTATGACATCGACGAGGTTCATGCCGCGCGCCTGCTGATCGAACAGCACGTCGTGGGCGAGGCCGCGACCCGCATCACCGAACAGGTGCTGGCGGTGCTACGCCATTCGCTGCGCTCTCAACGCGACTGCGTCGACGATCCCGTCCGCTTCCTGATCGCCGATCGCGAATTCCACCTGACCATCTATCGCGCCTGCGGCAGCGAGTTGCTGGCCGACGTGGTCGCCGACCTTTACGGCCATATCATCGACCACCGCCGACGCATCGTGTCGCGCGCGGGGGCCATCTCGGAAAGCGTGTCGGATCACGAGGAGATCCTTGCCGCGCTGGAGGCCCGCGATCCCGCCGCCACCCGCGCCGCCTTTGCCCGGCACGAGGAGCGTATCTACAACACCACCCGCGACATGCTTGGCACAGCGCGCAAGGGACGGGAGGGGGCCTGACAGGGCCGCAGACGGAATGGCCGGAGGAGCGGCCGATTTCAGGCTCCGCCCAAAGAATGGAGCCGTTTAGGGGAGGAAAGACATGCTGAAAAGACGGGACTTCATGCTGGCGGCCGCCGCCACAGCCGCGCTGGCAGGGCTTGGGATGCCCGGACCCGCGGCGGCGGCGAACAAGGACATCGTCTATCTGACGCCGGGGCTGGACCTGCCGTTCTGGCGCTATCTGTCCAAGGGTGTCGAAAAGGTCGCCAAGGCCGAGGGTTACGGCTTCCAGGCGCTGGATTCGCATAACGACGCGCAGCAGCAACTGCAGAACGCGCAGGACGCAATCGCCCGCGGCGTCGCGGGGATCGTGCTGTCGCCGACCGACAGCTCGACCGCGCCGAGCGTGCTGACCCTCGCTGAAAAGGCGGGCGTGCCGGTGGTCATCGCCGATATCGGCACGAACAGCGGCGAATATGTCTCGTTCATCATCTCGGACAACTACGAAGGCGCGAACGGCACCGGCAAGGCGCTGGCCGCCGCGATGAAGGAAAAGGGCTGGCAGGACGGCTCGGTCGGGATCGTCTCGATCAGCCAGGCACGGCTGAACGGGCAGGCCCGGACCAAGGGCTTCAAGGACGCCATGGCCGAGGGCGGGGTCGCCGGCGATGCCGGACTGCAGCAGATGCAGTCCTATACCGCGGACGAAACCTTCAAGTTCACGCAGGACATGTTGACCGCGAACCCGAACATGCGCGGACTGTTTGTCCAGACCGACCAGCCCGCCATCGGGGCGCTGCGCGCGATCAAGGCCGCCCGTCGTCAGGGCGAGGTGCTGGTCGCAGCCTTTGACGGCATCCCGGAATTCGTGCCGCTGCTGCAATCGGGCGAAATCGTCGCGTCGGGGATGCAGCAGCCGCACCTGATGGGCGAGGAATCCGCCAAGGCGCTGTTCGCGCATCTCAAGGGCGAAAAACCGGAAAAGGAGATTCTTGTTCCGATCGTGGTGGTGACGGACAAGAATATCGGGGAGATGCTGCCGACCATAACCGATACGGTCTTTGCCGGCGAACTGACCGGAAACTAGGCAGTGATCCAACCCGGCGTCGGTTCGCCGACGCCGGGCGATATGACGGAGCCCCATCGGATGTCGAACCCGCTTTTCCCGGCGGATGCCCCGCCTGCGCTGGTCGCCAGAAGCGTGTCGAAACGCTTTGGCAGCACGCAGGCCCTGTCGGATGCCAGCCTTGAGGTGCGCCCCGGAGAGGTCCACGGCCTGCTGGGCGCGAATGGCGCCGGCAAGTCCAGCCTGTCGCGGATCATCTGCGGCCATGTCGCCCGCGACGGCGGCGAACTTCTGTATCGCGGTGCGCCGCTGTCGCCACGTTCGACGCGCGAGGCGCTGGATTGCGGGATTGCGCTGGTGGCGCAGGAAACCTGCCTGGCCCCGGACCTGACGGTGCTGGAAAACATCTTCCTGCCGGAACTGGGCCGTGCGGGGCGGCTTTCCTTTCCCGATCTGCGCCGCCGCGCGACCGCGATCCTTGCCCGACTGGGACGCGAACAAGCCTTGCCGCTGGATGCCGAGGTGCGCAGCCTGTCCGCGGCACAGCGCCAGCTGGTCGAGATCGCAAAGGCGCTGGCGCTGAACGCCGACCTGATGATCTTCGACGAACCCACCGCCTCGTTGTCCCCGGCCGAGGTCCAGCACCTGTTCGACATCATCGGCCGCCTGCGGGACGCGGGCCATGCGCTGATTTTCGTCTCGCACCGGCTTGAAGAGGTGTTCTCGATCACCGACCGCGTCACCATCCTGCGCGAGGGGCGCACCGTCGCCGCCAGCCTGGAAACCGCGCGGCTGACGCAGGCCGACATCATCCGGCACATGGTCGGGCGCGAACTTGGCGCGATCTATGCGACGCCCGGCCTTGACCGCGCCGTGGCAGCGGGCGCGCCGGTGCTGGAGGTTTCGAACCTGTCCGCCCGTCCGCTGGTCCGCGATGTCAGCTTCACCGTCCGCAAGGGCGAGATCCTGGGCATCGGCGGGCTGATCGGCGCGGGCCGGTCCGAGGCGATGGAGGCAATCTTCGCCATGCGCCCGCGCGATGGCGGCAGCATCCGCCTGAACGGGCGCGAAATTGCGATCCGGCGCCCCATCGACGCCATCCGACAAGGCATCGGCTTCGTGGCCGAGGATCGGCGCGCCCAGAACATCGTCCCCGATCTCAGCGTGCGCGAAAACCTGATGCTGGCGCATCTGGGTCGGCATCGCGGCTTTGGCCTTGGCTATCGTTCGCGACAGGCGCGCGTGGCCCGGCTTCTGTCGGAACTGGGCCTGCCGCCGGACCGCATGGATGCCAGCCTGCTGACATTCTCGGGCGGGATGCAGCAAAAGGTCATCATCGCGCGCTGGTTGCTGATCGACCCCGAGGTGCTGATCCTGGACGAGCCGACCAAGGGCGTCGACATCGGCACCCGCAGCGCCATCTATCGCATCCTGCGCGACATTGCGGATCAGGGCGTGGCCGTCGTCATCATCTCGTCCGATTTCGAGGAATTGCTGGGCGTGACCGAACGCGTCGTGGTGATGAGCGACGGAATGACCATCGCGGACCTGCCGACATCGATCCTGACCGAGGAAAAGCTGACCTTGCTGGCCGCACCCCGCACCTCGACCCGGCAGAACCGCGCGCTGCTTGAGACGCTGGCGCGGGATTACAACGCCTTCGCCTGGTGGGCGCTGCTGGAGGACCAGGCCCTGATCTGCCTGGGTGCGGCCGAGGCGCAGGGCGCGCCCCCGCTGAACCTGCGCGCGGGCGAGGCGCGGCGGAACACCGAAACCGGCATCCCCGCCGCCTTGGCCGCGCGGGACGAAACGATCCGGACCGAGCCGGAAAGTGGGCTTCGCACGCTGATGGTCGCGCTGAGGAACGCGCGCGGCCATGACCTTGGCTGGCTGGGGCTGACCGTCGCGCCCGGCAAGGCGCTGCCCGATGCCGCGCGGATCCGCGCCCTGACTCGCGACTGGCAAACCGACACCCACGCAGAAGGAGACGCCGCATGAGCGACGCAAGCGTGAACCGACCGGCAGGCATCCGGCGACTGGCCCGCAGCCTTGAGGTCAGGATGCTGGGCCTTGCCCTGTTGATCGCGGTGGGGCTGTCGCTGCTGTCGCCCTATTTCCTGACGCAGAACAACATCTTCAACATCCTCGACCAGTCGGTGGTGATCGGCATCGTCGCGGTCGGCATGACCTTCGTGATCCTGACCGGCGGAATCGATCTTTCGGTTGGCTCGGTCGCGGGGCTGACCGGGATCATCCTGGGACTGGCACTGCGCGACCTGCCGATCCCGGTCGCGATCCTTGCCGCCGTCGCCTCGGGCGCGTTCATCGGGCTGGTTTCCGGCGTGCTGGTAGCGTTCTTCGGCCTTGCGCCATTTGTCGTCACGCTGGGGATGATGGCGATCGGGCGCAGCCTTGCCTATATCTTCTCGGGACAGACGGCGATCTCGGGGATTCCGGACGCGCTGTCGGGGATCGTCTATACCACCGTGCTGGGCATCCCGGCCAATGTCATCTTCCTGCTGCTGCTTTACCTCGCCGCATGGAGCTACCTGACCTATACCAAGGGCGGGCGCACCATCTATGCCGTCGGCTCGAACCGCGAGGCGGCGCGGGCGGCGGGGTTGAACGTGCTGGCCTATTCCATTCTGCCCTATGTCATCTCGGGCGCGCTGGCGGCGGTGGCGATCACCTTCTCGATCGCGCAGATCCTGTCCGCCGATCCCCTGGCCGGCAACCAGATGGAGCTGGATGCCATCGCCGCCGTCGTCATTGGTGGGGCCAGCCTTGCGGGTGGCCGCGGCTCGATCATCGGGACGCTGATCGGGGTGCTGATCATGGTGATGATCCGCAACGGGCTGAACCTGCTGGGCGTCTCGCCCTTCTGGCAGGGATCGGCCATCGGCTCGATCATCATCCTTGCGCTGCTGGCCGAGCGGCTTTTCAACTGGCGCTCGACCCATTGAACCGGGTGGAAAAGGAACGACCATGACCCAAGATCCCACACCCGCCCTTCGCCTGTTCGGGACCGAGGAAAGCGTGCCCCCGCCGCGCCTGCTGCGCGCGGGCCCCCTCAGCGCCGAGCTTGAGGCCGGGAACCTGCGCTATATCCGCTATCGCGGGGCCGAGGTGCTGCGCGCCGTGTCCTATATCGTGCGGGACAAGGACTGGGGCACCTACAATCCCGAGATCACCGCGCTGGACATCACCGAAGGCCCGGACAGCTTCACCGTCAGCTATGCCGCCCGTGCCGCAGATGATGCGCAGGCCTTTTCCTATCGCGCACGGATCACCGGGAACGCCGACGGGACACTGGTATTCGAGGCGACAGGGGCCGCCGAAAGCCCCTTCCTGACAAACCGCACCGGCTTCGTGATCCTGCACCCGATCGCGGGCATCTCGGGCAGCCCGGTCACCATCACCCATGCCGATGGTCAGGTCGAGGAAGGGCGCTTTCCCCGCATCATCGACCCGGTCCAGCCAATGATGAACCTGCGCGCGCTGGCCCATGTCTCGCCCCAGAAACACCGCGTCACCTGCCTGATGGAAGGCGACACCTATGAGATGGAGGACCAGCGGAACTGGACCGACGCCTCGTACAAGACCTATGTCCGCCCGCTGGCTTTGCCCTGGCCCTATACGCTGGCCCCAGCCGAGGAGATCGCGCAGCGCATCATCGTGACGATCGAGGGTGCGGATGGCGGCGCGGCGGCCGACCCGGTACTGCGCCTGTCGCTTGGCGCGCAGCAGGGACCGTTGCCCGCGCTTGGCATGGGACTTGACCCCGATGATGCGGCCGCCGCCCTCGGCGTGCCCGCGCCCCTGAAGGCCCTTGGGCTGTCGCATCTGATCTGCCATCACGACCCGCGGCGCGGGCATGACATGGAAAGCCTGCGCCGCCAGCTTCGCGTCGCGGCGATGATGGGTGCCGATCCCTGGCTTGAGGTGGTGGTCGTGAATGTCGACGGGTTCTGGGACGAGATCGCCGAGCTTGGCCGCAGCATCGCGGCGCTTGGCGTCCGCTTTCCGACCGTGCTGCTATCGCCTGCCCCGGACCTGAAATGCACGCTGCCGGGCAGTGTCTGGCCGCCCGCCCCCGATGCCGCGGCACTGGCCGAGGCGGCACGCACGGCCTTTCCGAACAGCCGCATCGGCGGCGGGATGTTCAGCTATTTTACCGAGCTGAACCGGAAGCGTCCGCCGATCGACAGCCTGGACCTTGTCGGCTTCACCACCTCGGCCATGGTCCATGCGGGGGACGACCGCTCGGTCATCGAGACGCTGCAGGCCCTGCCCGCCATCGCGCGCAGCGCCGCCGCCATCGCCACGCCGTTGCCCTTCTCGGTCGGGCCGTCGGCGATCGGGATGCGGGCGAATCCCTATGGTGCGGCGCCCAAGGACAATCCCGGCAATATCCGGCAGGCAATGAACTTCAACGATCCGCGTCAGCGCGGGCTGCTCGGCGCGGCCTGGACGCTGGGATATTTCGCGGAATTCGCCCTTGGCGGGGCGACGGCCATCGCGCTTGGCGCGCCGGTCGGCGCCTTTGGCGCGGTCCATGCGCCTGCCCCGTTTCCACAGCCCTGGTATGATGACGAAGGCGGGGTATTCCCGCTTTACCATCCATTGCGGGCGATGGCGCGGCTGCGCGGCCGGGCGCTGCGTCGGGTCGAGATCTCGGACCCGGTGCGCGCGGTCGCGCTGGCCGTCGATGGCCCCGTCGGCACGCGCGAGGGCGAGATCTGGCTTGCGAACCTGACCGGCGCACCTTTGGCACTGCGCCTGCCCGCGGGCACGACCGGCATGGCCAAGCTGGACGCCGGCAGCTTCCTGCGCGCGGCGCGCGATCCCGGCCACATGGACAAACTGTCGCCGCCGCCGGGACCGGAGGTCGAGATTGGCCCCTATGCCCTGCTGCGGATCTGCGGGGATTTCGGAACCGCGTAAGGAGGCGCGCAGGCGAAACGACAAGGGCCCGGCAGCGTGCCGGGCCCTTGATCTTGTCGGGGGGCGCCGCGCGCTCAGGCGATGCCGCGTTCCTTCAGGGCGGCAAAGCCTCCGTCCACATCCGCGACGTTGGTGAAGCCAAGGCCGGTCAGCGTCTCGACCACCGGACCCGAACCATTGACTGAGCCGCAGAAGACCACGATCCGCGCGTCTTTCGGCACCGAGGAGAAGGCGCCCGAAAAGATCTGGGACACCAGCGGCTTCGGCAGGATGATGGCGCCGGCGATCTCGCCATTCTCGGCCCGGCCCTTGGGTGCGCGCACGTCGATCAGCAGATCGGTGCCCGCCAGATCGGTGGGCAGTTCGGCAGCGGTGATGCGGGTATTCGCCATGGTTTCTCTCCTTCAGGATTTCGGGGCAGAATGGATGGGATCGACCCAGTAAACGGACTCCGGCGGCTCGATCGGATCGACATCGGTGATGTTGACCACGACGGCCTCGTTATCCGAACGAACCAGCACGCATTCCAGCACCTGATCGGGGTCGGCGTTTATTTCCTGATGCGGGACATAGGGCGGGACATAGATGAAATCGCCGGGCCCTGCCTCGGCCACGAATTCCAGCCGATCGCCCCAGCGCAGTCGGGCCCTGCCCCGCACGACATAGATCACGCTTTCCAGCGGACCGTGATGGTGAACGCCCGTCTTGGCGTCCGGCTCGATCGCGACCGTCCCGGCCCAGATCTTCTGCGCGCCGACGCGGGCATGGTTGATGGCGGCCTGTCGGAACATGCCGGGGGTCTGGGCGGTGTTCGCGTCAAGCTGGTCACCCTTGATCACGCGGATGCCATCGAACTTCCAGCGCGGGGCGTCGTCGTGATCGTGGTGATGGTGCTCGTGGCCGTCATGGCCGTGGTCGTGGGGCATTTCACTCTCCTTCCGGCGGTCCGGGAACCGCGATATTCCATTCGTTGTAGCGTCAGTTAAGGTTTCAAGACTTCGCCGTGGCAAGTCCGCATCTCAGTGCGCCGCGCCTGCCCGCACGCCCAGCCAGTTCAGCAGATCGCCCCGAAGGCGCGCAAACTCCGGATCGGCGACGTCACGTGGACGAGGCAGGTCGATGTCCTGCTGATGGGCGATGACGCCGTCCTTCATCACCAGCACGCGGTCGGCCAGCAGGACGGCTTCCTCGACATCATGCGTGACCAGCAGGACCGCGCAGCCGTGACGCTGCCACAACTCGGCCACCAGCGCCTGCGCCTTCAGACGGGTCAGAGCGTCAAGCGCCGCAAAGGGTTCGTCCAGCAGCAGCAGGTCAGGTTCGCGCACCAGCGCGCGCGCCAGCGAGGCGCGCTGCGCCTCTCCTCCCGACAGGACCTTGGGCCATTGGTCGGCGCGGTGGCCGATCCCGACCTCATCCAGCGCGCGTTGGGCGCGGGCGCGGTCGGGGCGACCGGGCAGGCCCAGCAACACATTGGTCCAGACCCGTTTCCACGGCATCAGACGCGGTCCCTGAAAGGCGATGGCGCGGCGGGCCGGGACTGTGACATCGCCCGAGAATTCGGGATCGAGATCGCCCAAGATCCGCAGCAGCGTGGATTTCCCGCAACCGGACGCGCCCAGCAGGGCCACGAACTCTCCCGGCCGGATGGTCAGGTCAAGATTGTCGATCACCTGCCGCCCGCCAAAGCTGCGCGACAGGCCGTGGACCGCCACGGCGGCGGGCGCGCTCAGGCGCCGGTGAAGCTGGGTCGCCATGCGAGGAAAATCCTTTCAAGCGTGCGCACGACCAGATCGACCGCAAGGCCGAGGAAGGCATAGACCACAAGGCAGACGACAATCACGTCGGTCTGGAAGAATTCGCGCGCATTGGCCATCAGGTAGCCGACGCCCGCCGTTGCGTTGATCTGTTCGCCAAAGACCAGCGCCAGCCACGCGATGCCCAGCGAATAGCGCAGGCCGACCAGTGCGTTGGGCAGCGCGCCAGGCAGAATGACATGGCGGACCAGCCCAAGGCGGCCAAGGCCCAGTGTGCGCCCTGCCTCGATCAGCGACTGGTCGACGCCACGGATCCCGGCATAGACGTTCAGATACAACGGGAATGCGGTCGCCAGCGCGATCAGCGCGATCTTGGGCGCCTCGCCAATGCCGAACCAGATGATCAGCAGCGGGATCAGCGCCACGTTCGGCACGGTGCGCAGCATCTGCATCGGCGCGTCCACCAGATCTTCGCCCAGACGGGTCAGGCCGGAGAGGACCGCGAGGAGCACGCCGATGCTGCCGCCAATGGCCAGCCCGGTCATCGCGCGCTGCATCGAAACGACGATGGCGGCCTGCAGCTCGCCGCTGGCGATCAGCTTGGCGGCGCTGGACAGGACCGTGCCCGGCCCCGCCAGCACCTCGGCCGGCAGAAGCCCCGTGACCGAGGCAAGATGCCACAGCCCCACCAACAGCACCGGCCCCGAGGCACGGCGCAGCCAGCGCGGCACACGTCCGGCCCGCGCAGCCGAAGGCGTCAGGCGCACCAGTTCGGACCGGGCAGGCGTAGCCGGGCCGGTCGCGGATTGAACTTCGCGCGGGGGGGAATAGCCGCGGGCAATCTCGGTGATGCTCATCTTAATTCTGCGCCAGTCGCGGCAGATCACGATAGACGTAATCGCCAAGTTTCAGCGACCCCGTCAGCACACCGGCCTGCACCCAGGTATCGAAGACCTGCTGAAGCCCCGCCACGAATTCGTCGTCGATGGCGCGCGGCTGATAGGCGGTCTGTTCGGGGTAAAGTGGCTCGACCGTGGCGCGGTCCTGCTTGGTGAAGCCTTCATAGAAGGTCAGGAACGCCTCCTTGTTGTCCCGCGCCCATTGATAGCTCTTGTCAATCCGGGCCAGGTAATCCTGAAGCGCCTTGACCTTGGCAGGGTCGGCCAGGGCCGGTTCGGTCACGGCATAGACGATGTTGCCGGTATTGACCCCCTGCCCGTCGAACAGCTCGCGCGCGCCAAGCACGCCAATGCTGCGCGCCTTGTAGATGCCCCAGATCGCCCAGGCGTCGATGGATTCCGACTGGAACGCGGCCGAGGCGTCGGCGGGCGTCAGGAAGGCCAGCTTCACGTCCTTCTGGTCGATCCCCGCCAGTTTCAGTGTGCCCAGCGTCAGATAATGCGCGACGCTGCCCCGCGTGGTGGGCGAGATGGTCTTGCCCTTCAGGTCGGCAAGGTCCTGGATCGGGCTGTCTTTCGGCACGATGATCGAAGTGCCAAGTCCGCCATTGTTGAAGGCGGCGGCGATCCTGATCTTTGATCCACCGGCTATCGCGCTGACTGCCGGGCTGTCTGCGGACATGCCGACATCGATGGCGCCGGCCTTCAGCGCCTCGTGCAGGTTCACCGCCGCCGGATAGACCGACCATTCGATCTTGTAGGGCAGGTCGTCCAACAGGCCCGCGGCCTCAAGCCGGGCGCGCTGTTCGCCGACCTGATCGCCGACCTTCAGGGTAACGCCGGACAGATCCTGGGCCAGCACGGGCAGTCCCAGCGAAAACGATGCGGCAGCGGCAAGGCCGGCAAAGGCGCGACGCGTGATCTTGATCTTGGTCATCTGGATAATCCTTTCGGTCACTCGGCCGCGACGCGGCGGGCGGCATGGCGGTTTTCGGGCTTCGCAAGGCCCAGCTGGTCCCGGAAGGTCGTGCCCTCATATTCCCGGCGGAACAGGCCGCGATCCTGCAGGATGGGGATGACTGTCCCGGCAAAGACCGACAGCTCGTCGGGCAGCGAGTTGTTATAGACAAAGCCATCAGCCGCCGGTTCCAGGAACCAGCGCTGGAAGGCGTCGGCGACCTGTTCGGGGGTGCCGACGAAATCGGTGCGCGGGGTGGCAAAGCGCTGCGCGGTCTGGCGCAGGGTCAGGTTCCCCTCTTGCGCAAGACGGATCACCCGCTCGGATGTCGAACGGTTCGAATTCTCGGCAAAGCGTCCGACATCCGGGAAAGGCGCGTCGAGATCGTATTGCGAGAAGTCATGTTCATTGAAGGATCGCGCCATGATCAGCAGCGCATCCTCGATCGAGGTCAGGGCGATGAACTCCTGATACTTGCGCTCGGCCTCTTCCTCGGTCGAGCCGATGACAGGGCGCAGGCCGGGCAGCACGAACAGGTCGTCGGGATCGCGGCCAAACCCCGCGGCGCGGCGCTTGACGTCGGCATAATAGGCCTTGGCCGATGGCAGGTCGTCATTCTGCACGAAGATCGCGTCCGAGCGGGCGGCGGCGAAGTTCTTGCCATCCTCGGACGCGCCTGCCTGAAAGATCACCGGCTGGCCCTGCGGCGAACGCGACAGGTTCAGCGGGCCTTCGACCTGGAAGAACTGGCCGCGATGGTCCAGACGGTGCAGCCGGGCCGGGTCGAAGAACTGGCCGCTGGCCTTGTCATGGGTCAGCGAGTCGTCTTCCCAAGAATCCCACAGGCCCTGCACCACGTCCAGATGCTCGGCCGCAAGGCGATAGCGGGTGGCATGGTCGAAATGCTTGTCACGGGAATAGTTGCGCGCCGACCCTTCCAGCCAGCTTGTCACCACGTTCCAACCCGCGCGCCCACCCGAGATATGATCGAGCGAGCCGAATTGCCGCGCGACGTTGAAGGGCTCGGCATAACTGACGGTCAGGGTGCCGACCAGACCGATGCGGTCGGTCACGGCTGCCAGCGCCGACAGGATGGTCAGCGGCTCGAAGCGGTTCAGGTAATGGGGGCTGGATTTCGGCGTGATGTGGACGCTGTCCGCGACGAAGAGAAAGTCGAACTTCGCCGCCTCGGCCTCAATCGCCTGCCGCCGGTAATAGGCGAAATCGGTCGAAGCGCCCGGATGGGCGCGCGGATGGCGCCAGTCGCCCCAGCCGGTCCCGTTGCCGTGCATCATGAAGCCTAGTTTCAACTGACGCGCGCTCATCCTGCATTCCTTTCGCCGAAAATCACGATGATTCTTGCCGTGTTTACCGTTGCCAGATAACTCCCCCCGCGCGCCGTGATGAATTCCAAACTTCCCCCCCGAAGGAGAAGGAAACCGCCATGTCGCCCCGCCACAGGGGATTGGTATTCCCAGGGGTGGTCATCGGGCCGGGGCGATCTCGATCAGGTCCGAAAGTTCGACGGCTTGGAAATCGCTGACCAGCACCTTCAGTCGCAGCACCCAGAACCCGTCCAACGGCAGCAGGAACCGGCCGCCATCGGCGCTGCCGTGCAAGGCCGTGACCTCGTGTCGAAAGGGGCCAAGGCCATAGGCGGGCTTCGACAGTTCGATCTCAACCGGGCGCTGGTCGATGGGCTGGCCGTCCAGCCGAAGGCCGGTCAGGCGCAGCGCGACCATCCCGGCACGGGGGGGCGCGACTTCGACCCGCACCGCCAGCGGGCCTTCTTGCATCTGCCATGCGGCCGTGGCGGGACCGGGCGGCAGGCTGCGCGGCGGCGGGGTGAATTGCCACAGCGCGACCGCGCCAAGAACTGGCAGGACCAGCAGCAGCTCGACCCCGATGGCGAGGCGCAGGGGGCGCGCATCGCCACCAAGCGCGCGCGGGGTCAGCCAGAACCGGTTTGCCGCAGCCAGCGCCAGCAGCAGGACGACCAGCCCCAGTTTGACCAGCAGCACCCGGCCATATGGCGTGGTCCACAGCGCCTCGGGTTCGCCAAGCTGGACCAGCGCACTCGCCCCTCCCGATCCGAGCAACAGCGCCAGCACCCAGGGCACGCCGCGCGAAAATCCGACCAGCGCCTCTGTCCGCCCGCGCGCCAGATCGACCAGCAGCGGCACCAGCGCGCCAATCCACAGTGTGGCGGCAATGACATGCAGCGCAACCGTCGGGCGCATCAACACCTGCGGCGGCGCGGTGGCGGCATGGCCGGTCGTCGCGGCAGCAAGTCCGGCCAGCCCCAGTGCAATCCCGGCGGCGATCCGCCCCCGCCTCAGGGCCGCGACCAGCGCAGCGGCGGTCAGGGCAAGGGCCAGGCCGGGTGAGCCCGCCAGCGCCTCGCGCCAGGGGGCACCATCGACCAATGCGCCCGGTGGCAGCGCCAGCAGGTCAAGGCCACGAAAGCCCGCGTGGATCGGAAGGACAAGCAGACCGGCCAGCGCCATGCGACGGGGAAAGCGGCTGGGCGTTCCCGCCAGCAAGCCGCCTCCAACCGCAAGCAGCAGCGCTGCCAGCAGCGCCACGCGGGAAAGCCAAAGTCCCGCCTGTGTCGCGCTGGACCCCTCCTGCACGGCCGCAACCTCGCCACTGGGCGCCCCGACCGAGAACAGGACCGCCCCCGCGACCGGATGCCCGTCATCCGAGGTGACGCGCCACGATAACAGATGACTTCCCCGCGCCAGCGCAGGCGGCAGGGAAAATGTCAGGCTGTCGGCCCCCGCATGTGGTGGCGGCAGAAGCAGGGTCTTGCCATCGGCCTGGCTCAGCCGTGCGACCAGGGGGCGCACCGGCTCGGTAAAGTGCAGGGTCAGGGCGGGGGGAGATTGGGGCAGGACTGCACCCTCGGCCGGGTCCGAGGCGACAAGGCTGGCATGGGCCAGCGCCGCGGCCGCGGACAAAAGCAGCGCGACCGCCGCCAGAAACGGCGCCACCATACCTGGGGCGCGGCTCATTTCGCCGGCAACACCGTCAGCGCCGGTGCGGGATGGTCATCCCCTGCCTCGGGATCGATCCAGCGCTGCTCGGTCTGGCCGCAGGTCTGGATCACCGGCAGGCGGACCAGCGGCTGGACATCCGCCGCCAGCGTGGCGCGCAGGACGAACCGTGCCTTGTCATGCTCAGGCAACGGTCCGCCCTGCCAGCCGATTTCCCCCTTGCCCGTCACGGGCTGCCAACCGGGTTGGGCGAGAGGTTCGGCTGTTACGCCCGCAGGCAGGCTGACGCGCAGCGCGGTCGTCGAAGCGCCCGCGCAGCCATGGCCCACCACCAGCGCCAGGTCGAGCACCTGCCCCGCCTGCGCGCTTTCCGGCTGAAGGTGGATATGCGCCAGCCCCGGCAGGGGCAGCAGCGACAATGCTGCCGCAAGCGCGGCATTCGCGAGATTATTCATTGGTTCACCAGCTTGCCTCAAGTCCCAGATGACGCAGCGCCTGACGCCGAAGCTCGGTCAGGCGGGGGTCGCCGCGATGGCGCGGATAGGGCAGGTCGACGCTGAGGTCCGCCACGATCCGCGCCGGCCGCGGCCCCAGGACGATGACCCGCTGCGCCAGAAACAACGCCTCTTCGACATCATGGGTCACCAGCACAGCGGTCAGCCCGCTTTGCTGCCACAGCCGCACCAGCTCGGTCTGCATGGCCAGCCGCGTCAGGCTGTCCAGCTTGCCCAGCGGTTCGTCCAGCAGCAGCACGTCCGGGCGATTGACCAGCGCGCGCGCCAAGGCCACCCGCTGCGCCATGCCGCCCGACAACTGGTGCGGATAGGCACGGTCAAAACCGTCAAGGCCCACAAGCCGAATGGCGTCATCGACGCGGCCCCCTTCGCTTTTCAGGGTGCCCTGCGCCTCCAGTCCCAGCGCGACATTGGCGCGCACCGTGCGCCAGGGAAACAGTGTCGGGTCCTGAAAGACCAGGATGCGCGAAGGATCGGGATCGGCCACCCGGTCCCCGTCCACGGTGATCTCGCCCGCGCTCGGATGATCCAGCCCCGCGACCAGCCGCAGCAGCGTGGACTTGCCGCACCCCGAGGGTCCAAGCAGTGCCACGAAGGATCCGGGCCGGATCTCCAGCGAGACATCATCCAGCACCGGCAGCGGCGCGCCTTCCAGATCGAAGCGGTGCGATACCGCGCGGATGCTGATGTCGCTGCCCGCAGGCGCGATCCTTGGGGATGCGATTACCATCGGACGACTCCCTTCTGCCAGACCAGCACCCGGTCACGGATGCGGAAAAGAAGCGTGATGAGACCGGAACACATCGCGGCCATCACGAACAAGGCGGCATACATGTTGGCATAGGCGGCCCAGCCCTGCGCCCATTGCAGGTACCAGCCAAGCCCGGCCTCGACCCCCAGCATCTCGGCCACGACCAGCACCGCGAAGGATGTGGACAGACCCATGAACAGGCCCACGAAGACATGCGGCAGCGCTGCCGGGATCGCGACGCGGGTGATGAGGAACAGGGGCGATGCGCCCAGCGTCCGCGCGATCTCGTAATAGTCGCGGTTGACCGAGGCGATGCCCGACCAGGTCAGGACCGCGACCGGAAAGGCCGTGGAAAAGGCAATCAGAAAGACGCTGGCCGAGCCGGAAGTCGGAAAGATGAAAAAGGCCAGCGGTAGCCAGGCGGTCGCGGGCAATGGCCCGACATAGCGCAGCAGTGGCGTCGCCCAATAGCTGAAGGCCCGCGACCAACCCATGCCGATCCCGATCAGGAAACCCGCCACCGCGCCGAAAAAGAACCCTCGTGCCAGCAGCCAGACCGAGAATGACGCGCTGTAAAGGATCTTCGGCCAGTCATACAGGAACACTTCAAGCATGGCCTGCGGCGTCGGGAAGAAAGGCTGCGGCAGAAGCCCGGTCTTGGCGGTCAGCCCCGTCCAGATCGCCGCGCCGATGCCAAGCGCCAGCAGCCAGGGCGCGCGGGCCGCTGTCCAGCGCCCGACCCGACCCAGCCGCCGACTGCCCAGCCCCAGAAGGACGAGGGCGGCGGCAACCACGCTCCAGCACAGCGCGAGTTCGCGCACCAGCGGCTGAAAGGTCAGGTCCGGCCAGAACACCAGGACCCCAACAGCCGCGACCCAGCCCAGCGAGGCCAACAGGGTCGCGCGGTGCGCCGCCCCCTGCGAGGGCTCGGCGCGGATCTCGGCCTCGATGTCGATTGTCGTCATCATGGCCTCCCGGTCAGGCGCTCAGCACGTCGGCATAGACGCGTTCGGCGAATTTCTGCGGGTCGGTCGAACGGCGGAAGATGTTGATCTCGCGCAGTTCCGAGGCGTATTGCGCGATCTCGGTCTTCAGGTCCGCGCCGGTCGGCGTGTGATTGTGGGTCTGGTCGTTCAGGACCGCGATCAGATCCTCGACCGAGCGGTTCTTGGGGGCCTGCGGCAGAAAGGCCTTGGCCGCATCCTCGGGGCGGGCGACGGTCCAGTCCTGCGCCTCCAGCAGCGCGCGGGTTAGCGCGGTCGCGGTCGCGGGGTCGTTGCGGATCAGGCTGCCGCTGAGACCCGCGATGCAGCAGACCCGGTTTTCGAACCCGTGATCCAGGTTCGATGCGACCTGCACATATTTGTCCGGCGTATCCCGAAGCCAGAAGAAGGCGCGGGGGTCGCCATCCGCGATGGCGTCGATCTCGCCCCGCTCGGCGGCGATCTCCAGCACATCGGTGGAAAAGGCGCGCCACTTCACATCGGTTTCCGGGTCGATCCCGGCCTGATGCAGCAGGATCGAGAAGAAGTTCTTCCCCGGTGCCGCAAGGTCGGTGACGCCGATGGTCTTACCCTTCAGCTGCGACAACTCGGTGATGCCGGTCGATTTCAGCGCGACAAGCCGCGAGCAGCCGCCATGCGTGCCCGCCGTGATCTTGACGTCAAAGCCCTGTTCCAGCGCCTTCAGCCAGCGCAGGGCCATGCCGATGCCGCCATCGGCCTTGCCGGTCGCGATCGCCTCCAGCAGCGCCTCGGTCGAGGCGCCGAAATTGACGATCTCGACATCCAGCCCGTGCTTTTCGAAGATACCGTGATCCTTGGCGACAAAGACCGGCGCGAGGCAGATGGCCGAGGCGTTCGAGGCGAATTTCAGCGGTTTCAGCCCCCCTGCCGCCTGCGCGCGGGCCAGCGAGCCGACGCCCAGCCCCAGAAAGGGCGCGGCCAGTGCGACGCCAAGTCCCGATCGCAGCAGGCCCCGGCGGTTGGTGTTGGATTGGGTCATGGTCATCCCCTTCGGATCTCGGGCCTATTCGGCGGCATGGCTGCGGACGGCTTCGTCCGCGACAAGGGCGCGCACGCGCGGGATCAGATCCCGCCCATAGCGCAGGGCGTCGTTCAGCGGGTCGAAGCCACGGATCAGGAAGGTCGAGATCCCCAGCCGGTAGTAATCAAGCATTGCCTCGGCCACCTGATCCGGCGTGCCGACCAGCGATGTCGAATTGCCGTTCGCCCCGGTCAGCGCCGCGATCTCGGTCCACAGCCGCTTGTCCAGCCGCGACCCTTGGGACGCGGCGGCCAGCAGCCGGCGCGAGCCTTCGTTCTGGGGCTGGCCCGGATCCAGCGTATTGACCAGCCGCTGGCCCCCGCCCGCTGCGCGCAGCGCGCGCGCCCGTTCCAGGATGCGGGCGGCCTTGTCCCACGCGGCCTCTTCGGTTTCGGCCAGGATCGGGCGCAAAGACAGCGAAAAGCGGGGTGTGCGGCCATGACGCGCGGCGGCCGCGCGCACGGTCGCGACGGTCTCGGCCACCTGTTCATAGGTTTCACCCCACAGGGCATAGACATCTGCATGCTGCCCCGCGACTTCGATCGCGGCCGGAGAGGAGCCGCCGAAATAGACCGGGACACCTTCGGACCCCTGCGGCTTCACGTCCGAGAAGCCGCCCTTCACCCGGTAATAGGTGCCGGCATAGTCAAAAGGCTCTGCACTGGTCCATTCGCGTCGGACGATGTCCAGATATTCGCGCGTGCGGGCATAGCGTTCGTCCTTGGTCAGCCAGTCGCCATCTTGCTCAAGCTCGCGGTCATTGCCGCCGGTGATGACATGGACGGCGACGCGGCCGTCGGTCAGATGGTCCAGCGTCGCCAATTGCCGCGCGGCCAGCGTCGGCGCGGTGAAGCCGGGGCGATGGGCCAGCATCAGCTTCAGCCGCCGGGTGACGCTGGCGACATACTGGCCCACGAACAGGCTGTCGGGCGTCGCCGAGTGAAAGGCCAGAAGCACGCGGTCAAAGCCGCCCGCCTCGTGGATCGCGGCCGAGGCGCGGATGAATTCGCGGTCGATGACGGGTCCCTGCCGGGCGATGGTCTCGGACGCGTTGTGGTTGCCGATGAAGCCGATGAATTCGACAGTCATGTCTTTCTCCCTTGTCAGAGGCCCAAAGCGGCGCGGCCCGCTGCCAGAAGAACGCTGTCCTCTTGCGGGCTGTGGATGCGGCCGCACAGGGCGTCGCGGTAATGGCGTTCCAGCGGGTTGCGGCGGCTGATGCCGTGGTTGCCCGCCAGCTTCAGCGCGCCTTCGAGTGCCGCGATGGCGTTTTCGGTGGCGACATGCTTGATGATGCCGGTTTCCCGCGCCGAGGGCGGCTGCCCGGCATCGGTTTCCGTCGCGGCCGACCCGACCAGGCGCAGGTTCACGGCGATGCGCGTCTCAATCGCGCCGACCGCCTCCTGCATCCGCGGCAGTTCCGCCAATGGCTTCCCAAGGTTGGCGGGCACGCGGGATTTCAGGAAGGAGACGATCCAGTCCCGCCCGGCCTCGGCCACGCCGGTGTAGAGCGCTGCGATCAGCAGACTGGCCCAGGCCGCGGCCTCGTCCCCGCGGATCGCCCATTCCGAGGGGCGGCGCAGGTCGGCGGCATGGTCGGCGGGCAGGTGAACGTCGTGAAACTCGACATCATGGCTGGATGAGGCGCGCAGGCCCAGCGTATCCCAGGTCGGGATGATGCGGACGCCTTCGGCCTGCATGGGCACGACAAACTGGCCCACGCGCGGCTCATCCTCGTCGGTGCGAGCCCAGACGACACCCCAGCGCAGCCCCTCGCTGCCGGTCGAATAGATCTTGCAGCCCGAGAGCAGCCAGCCGTCGCCGCTGCGCCGCGCCACCGTCTCGGGCAGGCCGCCGCGCATCGGCGTGCCAAGGGCCGGTTCCACCCGCAGCGCGTTGATCAGCGCGCCTTCGGTCGCCGCCGCGTGGACGACGCGGGCGACCAGCGCCTCGGGCCAGCGGCCACGATGAAGGGTGGCGAGATGGGCGTATTGCATCACCAGCACCAGCGCGACCGCCGGGTCGCCCCGACCGATCTGGCGGATCACCTGAGCCGCCAGCGCCAGCCCCGCCCCCTGCCCGCCAAAGCGTTCGGGCGCGGTCAGCGCCAACAGCCCGGCCCGGCGCAAGGCCGTCACATGGCGGGTCGGAAAGCGGGCGCCCAGGTCGTCCTCGGCGGCGGTGGCGGCAAAGGCATTGCCCAGCCCCCGGGCAATCTCGATTTCGGCTGGTTCGGCATTGAGGGATGTGATGAGCATCTCGGCAGGATCCCCGGATGGCTTTTGCAAACACGATTAACGTAGTCGTATTTAAGCCACGGCTCCATTCCAAAGCCGGTCCGGGAAAGGGAAGGAATTGCTGATCCGGGGTGGTGCCGCAGGCCCGCCATGCCCCTGCCGCGCCGCGCGTTCAGGTGCGCAGGGGGCGGATCACCAGCTCGTCATAGCCCGAAAGTGCGCAAGGCTCGCGGGAAAAAGACAGTTCCGGCAGCAGCAGAACCACGATTTCGGCCGTGGTATAGACGACCGAGCCGGACAGCAGGTGGCCGCCGAAGGTCTGTCCCACTCCATCCGCGATGGACAGGTGTAGGTGATGCCGTTGCGGGTCGATGGTGCCCACCATCGAGGTGATCTCGAAATGCCCGTCATGGACGGTCGCAGCATCGCAGTTCGCGTGGCGCAGGACGGCGCGGGTCAGGCTGCCCGCGCAGGTCACGATTGCCATCGCCCGGACGCCCGCATCGTCAAAGGCCAAGCGCAGCGCGGCCACGGGATCATCGCCCGGCTTCAGCCGCAGGGCCATGAACACGCCTGTCGACTGAGGATGCGGGTCCATCGACGTTCCTTTTTCCGTGGCGGGCCTTTTCCCGTGGCGGGGGGTTAGCTGCCGCGCAGCCGGCTTTCGACAAGCAGCCCGTCTTCGTCCAGGATCGGATGCGCGACCGAGGCGACATGCGCATTGATCCGCTTCAGGTCGCGCAGGATGTCGAGATGCAGCGACGATGTCTCGCGGCTGGCGGCCAGTCCTTCGCGCAGGCGGAACAGGTGGCGCTGTGCGGACTGGCGTTCGACATTGCGGATCTCGACCTTCAGCTCGACCAGCCGGCGCGCGGTTTCGCGGTCGCGGGTCATGAAGACGGTCTGCGCCATGCGCAGGTTTTCCTGCGTCATAACGAACATGCGGTCAAGTTCCTGATACCCCTCGGTCGAGAAGCGCAGGCCCAGCCCGACCTTCTTGCGCACCTCGGGGGCAAGCCCCTTGTCGATGATGTCGCCGACATGTTCCAGGTTGATGACGTAATCCAGGATGGTGATCGCGCGGCGACGCTCATCCTCGGTCGCCTGGCTGCCCAGTCGCGACAGGTAGGTCTTGATCTCCTGCTGCCGACGGTCGACGCGGTTTTCCAGCTCGGCCACCTCGGCCAGCGGCGCGGGGTCGTTCTGCTGGAAGGCCAGCCGCGTCTGGTTCAACATCCGCTCGATCGTGTCGCCGACGGCCAGCACTTCGCGGCTGGCGCCCGCCAGCGCCAGGATCGGGGTCTGCAGGGCGTCTTCCTCCAGCCAGCGCGGCCCAAGCTGGGGATCCTGCTCCTCATCCTCGACCCAGCGCTCCAGAAGGCGCGAGATCAGGCCGACAAAGGGCCAGATCCCAAACGCCAGCGCCAGGTTGAAGACAAGATGCGCCTTGACCGCCAACCCGCTTGCGGGCAGCGGCAAGATCTGCAGCAGGGCAGCGATCATCGCCGCCAAGGGCAACGCCAGAAGACAGCCGACCATTCGGATCAACAGGTTGCCGATCGTCAGCCGACGCGCCGCGGCGCCAAGACCGGCCGTCAGCAGCACCGGGATCACCGCGCCACCCAGGTTCGCGCCCAGAACCATTACCACCGCCAGCCCCGGCGGCAGTGAAAGCTGCGCGACCAGCAGCACCGCGGCCAGCGACGACGAGCACAGGAATGCGACCCCCGCCGCCATCAGCAGCGCGACGGGCCATGCCGCGTCCAGCATCGGCAGGAACGCGGCAAGCTGCGCCGAATCCCGCAGGGGGGCGACGGCTGTGTCCAGAAGCTCAAGCGATACCAGCATCAGGCCGAGGCCGATCAGCGCGCGGCCGATCCCGGTCTGGACCGCCCCGCGACGCCGCCCAAGCACATAGCCCACCAGCAGCAGAACCGGGGCCAGCGCCCCGACGCCGCCCCATGACAATAGCCATGCGGTCATCGCAGTGCCCAGGTTCGCCCCCAGAAGGACGATCTGCGCCATGCGGCCGCGGATCATCCCGCGTTCGGCAAAGGACGCGGCCAGCAGCGCCGTCGCGGTCGAGGATTGCAGCCCCAGCGTCGTCACCAGTCCCGACAGAAACGCCCCCGGTCCGGTGCGCGTGCCGACGCCAAGCGCCATGCGCAGCCGGATGCCGAAAGCCTCGGTCATGCCGTCCCGGGTCTGGCCCAGGCCGAACAGCAGCAATGCCACCGCCCCGCCCAGCTGAAGGATTGTCATCACCGATGACATCATGGCCCCTCCTGCCGCCTTGGGATCAAGGGGACCATGCTGGGGCCCAGAATGCCAAGGAATTCCGGGCCAACGGGGGCAGATCGCACGCAAACGGGATATTCAGGCAACAGCGGCTCACGTTTCCCGGCGCTGGCGGACGGGGTCAAGGGCGGGGCTGAGGATCCCAGCTTTCGCGGGTGACGGCAGCGGCCAGTTCGCGCCGGAAACGGCCGATCGCATATTCGGCAAAGCTGGACAACTGCCGGTCCCTTTTGGTCACGACCCAAGCGGTGATGCCGGCCTTTTCGGCCAGCGGGCGCCGTGCGACGCCGGGCATATAGACCTCGGCCACCGAGAACTCGTCGATGATCGCCACCCCCAGCCCGTGGCGCACAAGACTGACTACAGTCTGCGCGAACCGGCCCCGCATGGAAAAGCGCGGCTCGATGCCGGCTTCGCGGAAGGGACGGGCCAGCACCTCGCCATAGGGGTCCGACGGATCGACGCCGACGAAATCCTCTTGCGCAAGATCGTGGACCGAGATCACCGGCTTGGCCGCAAGCGGGTGATCCTCGGGGACGATCACCACCAACCGGCCATGCACCAGCGGCAGGCTTTCCAGCGCCGAGTTCTCGATGGGGGAGCTCATCAGAACGAATTCGCCCCGCTCCAGCAGCAGATAATCCGAGGTCTCCTCGATCTTCAGGATGTTCAGGTCAATGAAGATGTCGGGAAAGCGCGCCCGGATTCCCCGGATCGCGCGCGCCGCGATGAACTGCGCGATCGAGGGGGCCGAGGCAAAGGACAACCGCACGTCCTGCCCCTTGCGAAGCGAGGCGACGGCGGTGTTCAGGTTTTCCATCTGGCGGTGAACCTGATGGACCATCTCGAAGATGGCCGAGGCCTCGCTGGAGGGGACGAACAGCCCCGCCTTGCGTTCGAATAGCCGGATGCCCAGCGATTCCTCGGTATGCTTCACCAACCGGGAAATGCCGGGGGCCGAGACGTTCAGCAACTTGGCTGCGCCCTGAATCGTCCCCGCCATCATCACGGCGCGGATTACTTCGACCTGGCGGAGAGTCAGTTCCTTCATGGCGCCGATCCTAGCCGGAACCGGCGTCGATTTCCCACCGGATTTTCAAGGCGTCATGCCCGCCCCGCCGCCCGCAGGATCGCCATCGTCGCCGCATGGGCCATCGCAGCCCGACCGGTGGCGTCCAGCTTTTCCGCAAGCGGGCGATGGGGAACCTCGACGCTGATCGTGACGCCCGGCGGCACCGCGCGGACCAGCCCGACCAGATCGATGCCGCCCTGCCCCGGAAACAGCCTTTCGCCCCGCGCGACACGGATCAGCGACGCATCGTCGCGTTCGAACGGCACCGCCCCGTCGCAAAGCTGGACGTAATGCATCATCTGGGCGGGAAGTGCCGCCACCTGTTCCAGCGTCGAACCCGAGCGGTCGAAATGCAGCGCATCGACCAGCACGCCGCCGTTTGAACGGCCCGCGGCCTGAACGATCGTCTGCGCCGCGGCCAGATCCGGAACCGCGGTCCAGGGCATGAACTCCAGGTCGGCGGTCAGGCCATGCGGGCGGGCAATGTCGCAAAACCGGGCAAAGCTTTCCGTCAGGCGCCCGGTATCCGCATCGTCGCCCGCGACAAGGATGTGGCGCGCATCCAGCGCCTCGCAGCGGGCGCAGAAGCGGGCGAGCAGATCCCAGTCGTTCTGGGGCTTCAGGCGAACGATCTCGACATCGCCAACCTTGACGCCGGTATCGGCCAGCGCCGCGCGGACCTCGGCCAGCACGCGGTCATCTTCCAGCAGCGGGTAACCCGACTCGGTCCCCGGTGCCGCGGGCAGGATGCGCAGCCCGACCATCTGATAGCCCGTGGCGGCGGCGATGCGGACGGCCGAAACGGGATCGGCATCGAAGATGGTCAGGAAGGCCAGCGAAAGCGGATGCGTCATCATGCCACTCACTTCAACGGCGAGAACGGAAGCGGCATGGCGATCTGGCTGGTCATGTCGGGGGAAAGCCAGTCGGGACCACCCTTCGGCGGCCATTTGCCATCGGCCACGGATTTCGCCCGCGCCTCGCTGCGCGCGGCAAGGCTTTCATAGGGCCAGATCTGGGTCAGGCGCGGTGCACCGTCCAGACCGTACATGGCGACAGTCAGCTTCGAATAAGCCTCGCGCGGGGGAACCGCCTCGCGCCATTTCTCCATGGTGGGCAGGATGCCGTTCAACTTCGTCTTGTAGGTGCGAAATTCATAGATGGGTCCGAAGCTGCCGGGCTGGACTGGCGGCAGGAAATCAAGGGCGCGATGGCTTTCCATCGACAGGTTCACCAGCAGGTCGGCGCAGCCGAAGGGATTGTCGGACCGCAGCGCGCGTTCGCGTTCCGCGTAAAGCTGGGCCAGATCGTCGAAGGCGCGCAGGACGAACACGCGGTTCAGCGTGCCGATATCGGTGCCCCATGCGCCGCAAAGCCGCCCCTGCCCGGCGCTGACCCATGCCTCGATCCCCGGCGCGGCCTTGCCGCCCCCGAAAATCACGGTGTCGAGCGTGGCGAGTTCGTAATAGCTCATGGCGTTTCCTCCTGTGAAAGCCCGGTGACGGGTTGCCCGGCCAGCACGCGGCCGGCGATATATCCGAATGTCATGCCGGGCCCCAGCGTGATGCCGCCCGACGGGTAATGTCCGCCCATGACCGAGGCCATGTCGTTCCCGACCGCGAAAAGCCCCGGAACCGGGTGGCTTTGCCGGTCCACGACGCGCGCTCGAGCATCGGTCCGCAGCCCGGCGAAGGTGCCCAGCGATCCGGGCACGATCCTGACCGCGTAGAAGGGGCCGGTCGCCAGCGGCGCCAGTGAGGGGTTCGGCCCATTCCGGGCATCGCCCTGCACGCGGTTATAGGCACTTTCGCCGCGGTGAAACTCGGGGTCCTCGCCCCGCGCGGCATGGCTGTTGAAGCGTGCCACGCTTTCGGCGAGTGCCGCGGCCGGAATCCCGCAGGCTGCCGCCAATTCGTCCAGCGTCCAGCCCCGCTTGAGATAGCCCGAGCGGATCGCACCCCCCAACGGAAACGGAAAGGGCTTCGACCAACCCAACCCCCAGCGGCGCTGCGCCCGGTGGTCCGCGACCAGCCAGCATTCGGGCGCCTTGCCCTGCGGCGTTGCCGCGATCAGCGCGGCCATGAAGTCGTGATAGCTGTCGGCCTCGCTGACGAAGCGCCGCCCCTCGGGCGTCACCGCGATGATCCCGGGCTTTGCGCGTTCGATCAGATGCGGGAAATGCGCGACCGAACCATCGGCCCGCGGCACCAGCGAAACCGGGGCCAGCGCCACGTTCGATGCCAGGGTGCCGTCAACCTCGGCCCCCACCGCCTCGGCCAGCCGCATCCCGTCTCCGGTATTCGCACGCGGCGCGGCCGAGAAATGCCCGGCCCCGCCACCTGCCTGCGGGGCCAGTGCGTCCAGTCGTGCCGGATCATGGGGAAATCCGCCGGTGGCCAGCACGACGCCCCGCTCAGCAGTCAACACCAGCGGCCCGTCCGGCGTCGCCAGCCGCGCGCCGCTGACCCGCCCATCGTCGCGCAGAAGCTGGGTCACGGGCGCGCTGTCGATCAGCGTCACGCCCTTGTCCAGCGCCGAGCGCATCAGCCGCGCCACCAGCGCGTTGCCGTTCACCAACCGCGTGCCCCGGCGATGCAGTAGAAGGTCGCGCAGATGCCGCGCGATCCGGCGCGCGGCGTATAGCGCCGAGCGCGGCTTGCGCGTCGCGTCGAAGAAATGGCGCATGTCCGCGCCGCCCGCGATGCCCATGCCCCACAGGCTGACCACGTCCAGCGGCGGGCGCAGCTTCGCGGCCCAGCCACCCAGCCCGCGCCCGTCATAGGGCAGCGCGGACACCGAGCGCCCGCCCCGCGCCGCGCCCTCGGTCTCGTGGAAGTCGGGGACCGCATTGCCGTCGATCCAGCGCATCGCGGTATGCTCGGCGAAGAACGACACCATCTCGGGGCCGTTCTCCAGAAAGGCGGCAAGCCTGGGGTCGCTGGCGCGGTTGCCCAACTCGCTGCGCAGATAGGTGCGCGGCGCCTCGGGCGGCTCAACGATGCCCGCAGCGCGGGCCAGCGGGTTGCGGGGTATCCACAGCCACCCCCCGGACCAGGCCGAGGTGCCACCGAAGACTGGCTCTTTTTCGGCCACGACGACGCGCAGCCCGAAATGCGCGGCCGTCACCGCCGCCGCAAGGCCCGCGGCCCCCGATCCGACAACAAGAACATCGCACGCCAAGGCGCGTTCGGGTGAAGCTTCCATTCTCTCCTGCCAGTCAGCCCGCCCGCGCGGGCCTGCGCCTATGCGCTTCTGCGGCCCTGCGGGTCATCGTCTAGCGCCCGCACATTGGCCCGAAAATACTTGGTTCCGGCGGCCGCGCCGCCCAGTTCGTCCGCCGCCGCCTGCAGCCGCGGCGCAAGCTCGGCCATGCGACCATCCGTCATCCGCACCGCTGGTCCGGCGATCGAAAGGCATCCCAGCACCGGCCCGCTGCCGTGATAGCGCACCGGGACGGCCATCGCGGCCATACCCGCGATATAGCTGTCGACAGCAGTGGCATAGCCGCGCGCCCGCGCCTCGGCCAACTGCTGAAGCAGCAGGGTGATGCTGGTCGGGGCAGAGGGTCCCTGCCCCTCGGCCTGACGCAACAGCCCCTGCGCGCCGACGCGGTTCAGTGCCTCGTCATCGGTCATGCTGGCCAGCCACGCCTTACCCCCGGCCGAGCTGGCCAGGTGGACGACCACGCCCTGCTCCTGACCCGGATCATAGCGCAGGCCCCGTGTCGCGCCCTGCGCCACCGCGACCCAGATCAACCGGTCGCCATCGATCACGGACAGGCGGATCAGCTCTCCGCTGTCGGCGGCAAGCTGGTCCATGACGGGCTGCGCGACATCGGTGATCCCGGCGCGCCCCATGAAGCCCAGCCCCATCGCCGGCAGCTTGATCGTCAGCGCGTAGTCACCCTGAGCCTGCACCTGCCGGACATAGCCCAGCCGCGCCAGTTCCTGCAGCGTGCGATGCACGCCGCTGGCGGGTTGTTCGGTCGCGGCAGCGATCGCCGTCACCGGCAGGCCCATGGGGTGATCGACCAGAAGCTCGACGATGGCGAGGGATTTTTCCAGTACGCTGCTCATGATCCGCTTCCGATGTTGAAACCGGTTTCAGACTCACAGGCCAACGGGGAAAGGTCAACCGCGACCGCCCTTCCGGTTTCGGCGGCCGAGCGGATCGCGTCCAGAACGACAAGGTTCGCGGTCGCGTCGCGGGCCGAAACCAAGGGCGCGCCTCCATTCCGGACCAGCCCGGCGAAATGCTCAAGCTGAAGCTCATACGGATCGGCGGGAATGCAGTCGAGCCGCCTGGGCTGCAATTCGCGCGTCCAGTCGGGCGCGCCCTGCGGCTGCCACAAGACCAGATCCGGCAGCGACAGGCCGGCACGGCTGCCCGCGTAATGATGCGCGCTGACCGGATGGGCAGGGAAACGGGCCATGTTCTCGCCCGCCGAAAGATCCCAGGCCCACGGCCCGACTGCGGCATCCGAAATAGACAGCGTGGCCAGCCCGCCGCCTGCGAATTGCAGGCAGACGGCGGCTGTATCCTCGACCGGAAAGCCGCGGCGATGGTGACTCGCCACGGCCTGCACGCTGGCGATCTCGCCAAAGAAGTGACGCAGCAAGTCTATTTCATGAACCAGGTTGATCAGCAGCGGTCCGCCCGCGCCCTTTGTCCGGCGCCATGGCGCCTGGAAATATTCAGGCGGCTTCGCCAGGGACGAATTGACCGTCGCCATCACCAGATCACCGATCGCGCCGGCGTGGATCGCCTGATGCGCGGCGCGGATGATCGGGTTGTGGCGGCGATGGTGCCCGACCAGCAGCGGCACCCCCGTTTCGTCGGCGACGGCGATCAGGCGGCGCGCCGATTCAAGGCTTTCCGCCACCGGCTTTTCCAGCAGTACAGGGATTCCGGCGCGCAGCAGCGCTTCCGAGATCGGCAGATGCGTTTCGTTCGGCGTGGCCACGATGGCGGCCTGCGCCAGCCCGGAATCGATCAGCGCCGCGACATCGGGCAGGCAGGGCACGCCGGCGGCAGCGGCCAGCGCCCGACCGTCTTCGGCCGGATCGACCAGCGCGGCAAGGTGCAGGCCGGACATCCGGGCCAGCGTATCGACATGGGTGCGACCGATGGCCCCAGCCCCGATGACTGCCACTGCTATGCGCTTCGACATTCGACCGCCCTTTCCGTCCTCTTATCCGCATAAAGTCAGATCAAATTTCAGAAGTCAATTTTATTATTGAATGTCATTCCACATTTGCTAATCTCGCTGACAGGACAAGCGAATCCCATGCCGGAATCGCGGTGGGCTTCGGGACGGAACTGCGAGGAGGCAAGATGTCACAACGGCTGCGGATCGACGGCGAAACCGCGATCTTCCCCATCATCGGACACCCGATCGGCCAGGTGAAATCGCCAACCTCGCTCAGCCAGATCATGGCCGAGCGCGGCTATAACGGCATGGTCGTCCCGATGCATGTCCTGCCCGCCGACCTGCCCGACTGGCTGGAACAGGCGGGCAAGGTCAGGAACTGCCCCGGCATCGTCGTCACCGTGCCGCACAAGGGACCGTGCCTAGATTTCTGCGCCAGGGTCACGGCGCGGGCGCGGGCCGCAGAGGCGGTCAACATCATGATCCGCGACCATCGGGGCGACTGGATCGGCGACGCGACCGACGGACAGGGCCATATGGACGGCGTCAGGGCCGAGGGTTTCGATGTCTCGGGCAAGTCGGCGCTGCTGGTCGGCACCGGGGGCGCGGGTGCGGCCATCGCCTATGAGATTCTGGCCCGCGGCGCCTCGGAACTTGCCCTGCACGACATCGACACGGCGCGACGCGACGCCCTTGTCACGCGGCTGGACGCCGCGTTTCCCGGCCGGGTCCGCATCGGCGACACCGATCCCCGCGGCTTTGCGCTGGTGGCAAATGCGACTCCTCTGGGAATGCGCGAGGGCGATCCCCTGCCGGTGCGCACGGAACTTCTGACCCCCGACCAATTCGTTTCCGACGTCGTGACGCGACCGGCGATTCCGCCTCTGATCGCTCAGGCGCGGGCGCGCGGCTGTGCCACCATGCCCGGCTCGGCCATGTTCGAGGCGCAGGCCGTGCTGCTGGCCGAACTGCTGATGGGAAGCCGCAAGATCGCGCTAGATTAACATAAGGTTACAGGGCATGAATTAACGGCACTCGCCAGCCCTTGGGCGCCTGTGCAGACTGGACGCGGCAGGTCACGGGAGAGGCTTGCCGCATCTTTGAACAGAATCGGGACCGCCCTGGCGCATCCCGTCCAGGACGCGGCGACCGGGTGCCGCAGCCCTGGCCAAAAGAACCCGGATCCTTGGGAGGAGACAACGAATGTTCAGAACATTGATCGGAACGGCCGCGACCGCGCTGGCCCTGTCCGCACTGCCAGCGCTGGCCGAGATCAAGATCGGCTCGATCGCCGAGCTTTCCGGTCCGGGTGCCGCCGCCGGAACCAACTTCCGCGATGGTGTGAAGATGGGATTCGAGGAAATCAACGCCGCCGGCGGTGTCCTGGGCGAACAGGTCGCACTTGGTGAATATGACAGCCAGACCGACCCGCAGGTCAGCCGCGCCATGGTCCAGAAGGCGATCGACGATGGCGTCGTGGCGCTGACGGGGACCGTCTTCTCGTCCTCGACCGTGGTCAACATGCTGGTCGCGAAACAGGCGGGCATCCCGCAATTCACTGGGTCCGAGGCCCCCTCGATCACCTCGATGAACAACCCCTATATTTTCCGCACCGCCTTCGGATCGCAAAAGGGCGTGCCGAAGATGGCGAAATACATGGCCGACGAGATGGGCGTGAAAAAGGTCGCCGTGGTCTGGGCCAATACCGAATTCGGCAAGGGCGGGCACAGCTCGTTCGAGAAAGAGGCCAAAAACTACGGTTTCGAGATCGTGGCCGACATCCCGACCGAGCAGGCGCAGAACGATTTCTCGGCCGACGTGGTCAAGCTGAAGGGCGTCGAGGCCGATGCCGTCTTCGTTTATCTGACCGAAGAGGAAAGCGCCCGCTTTCTGCGCGAGGCGCGCAAGCAGGGCGTGACCCAACCGCTGGTCGGAGAAACCACGCTGATCGGCCATAAGGTGATCGAGTTGGCCGGGGATGCCGCCAATGGCGCGATGGGCCATGTCGGCCTGACCCCCGACGCCGATATTCCGGCGATGACCGAGATGGTCGAGAAATTCAAGGCGAAGTACAATTACACGCCCGACCACAACGCCATCAAAGGCTATACTGCGGCCTATACGATCAAGTGCGTGACTGAACTGGTCGGCAAGGCCGACAGCCAGGCCATCGCCGACAAGATGCATGGGCTGACGTTGAAGGCCGCCGACTGCCCCGGCGTGCTGATGGATGTCAGCTGGGACGACACGGGCGAGATGTCGCGCGAAAGCTTCTTCGTCGAGGTCAAGGACGGCAAGCAGGTCGTCAAGGCGATCCTGCCGCCGAACTGATCCGATCCCGCAAAGGCCGCGCCCTGACCGGGCGCGGCATCGCTGCCAAGGGCAGGCTGGCGCCGACTTCGCCGGCCTGGCCCGGTTTGTCGCAACCTGACTCGGGGTTCACATGGCCGAGCTTATCCAGATCCTGATTTCCGGCCTTGCCGCCGGCTCCATCTATGCACTTGCCGCGGTGGGGTTTACCCTGCTGTGGCAGGCGTCGCAGACCATCAACTTCGCGCAGGGCGAATTCGTCATGCTGCCCGCATTCTTCGTGCTGATCGGCATGGGGATGGGGCTGCCGATGTGGCCCGCGATCGGCTTTGCGCTGATCCTGTCGCTGCTGATCCTGGGCGTCGCCTTCAAGAAACTGGTGGTCGAACCGATGCTGCCTCATGGCACATTGCCGCTGGTCATCGCCACCATCGCCCTTGGCCTTCTGATGAAGGAAAGCGTCAAGGAATTCTATGGCGCGACTGCCCAACCCTTTCCGGCGATCTTTCCGCAGACGGTCTATAATGTCGCGGGCGCCAGCGTCTCGGTGCAGGACATCTGCAACCTGCTTGTCTCGATGCTGGCGATCGGCGGACTGCAACTGTTCCTGAACCGCACCCGCACCGGCCGCTGCATGCAGGCCAGCGCGCAGAACCCGGCCGTAGCCGAAATCCTGGGCGTCGATGTGAAGCGCATGGTGCTTTACACCTTCCTGATCAACGCGGCGCTGGCAACCATCGCCTCGGTGCTGATCTCGCCCGTCTACCTCGCCAAGTTCTCGAATGGCGAAACGCTGGGCCTGGTCGCCTTCATCGCGGCCATCGTCGGCGGCTTCAACCAGATCAGGGGCGCGCTGGTCGGCGGGCTGCTGATCGGGGTGATCGACAACCTGTCCGCGGTCTATGTCTCGGCTGAATACCGGCAGGCGATGCCGCTGATCCTGCTGATCGCCATCATCCTGCTTCGCCCGCAAGGGCTGCTGGGCACCAAGGAAGGACGCGCGGTATGATGACCCGGACCCGACTGATCCTGATCGCACTTGGCGTCGTCGCCCTTGTGCTGGCCCCGCTCGGGCAGGGGAATTACATCATCTATACGCTGACATCGTGGCTTCTGTTCTCGATCTCGGCGATGGGGCTGAACCTGACGCTGGGCTATGCCGGGCAGGTCAGCATGGCGCAGGCCGGCTTCATGGGGATCGGCGCCTATGTCACGGCGCTGATGACGCTGGCGGGCCTGCCCTGGATCGCGGCCGTGGCCGTATCCATCACCTCATGCTTCGCGGTGGGGCTGTTGCTGGGCTGGCCGGCGCTACGCGTCCAGCACCATTTCCTGGCCTTCGTGACGCTGGCCTTCAACATCCTGCTGTTCCTCGTCCTGCGTAACGAGGAGGAAATCACCGGCGGCTCGTTCGGACTCGTCGGGATGCCGCGGCCCAGCGTGCTGGGCATAGCCACGGACAGCAATTTGAACTTCTATTACTTCACGCTGGCCTGCTTCGTCATCGCGGCATTCGTGATGTGGTGGATCCTGCATTCGCCCTGGGGCCGGGCCTTCAAGGCACTGCGGGAGAACCCGATCCGCGCGGAATCTCTGGGGCTGAAGATCCGCCGCCAGACACTTCTGGCCTTTGCCATCGGATCGGCCTTCGGAGGGCTGGCGGGCGCGCTGCAAACGCCGCTGGTGCAGTTCATCGAGCCGGGCAGCTTCGCGCTGTTCCACTCGCTGAAACTGCTTCTGATGGTGGTGGTCGGGGGCGCTGGCTTCTTCTTCGGCCCGATGCTGGGCGCCGCCGTGGTCATCCTGCTGCCCGAGCTGCTGCGCTTCACCGAGGGCTACTACCTGATCATCTATTCGACGCTGGTGATCCTGCTGATGGTGTTTTCGCCTAACGGGCTGATCGGGCTTGGACAGAGGATCTGGAACCAGTTCCGTCCGAAGCAGGAGCAGCGCGCCGACATGAAGAAGGGGTTTCAGCTGTGAACGCACCCATCCTTTCCGTCCGCAACATCTCGAAGCATTTCGGCGGGATCAAGGCGGTGAACGGCGTCAGCTTCGATGTCCAGAAGGGCGAGATCCTGGGCCTGATCGGGCCGAACGGTTCAGGCAAGTCGACGTTGTTCAACTGCATCCTGGGCCAGTTGCGGCCAAGTGCCGGCCATTGCGAGATCCTGGGCCGCCCGACCGACGGCGTCAGACCGGCGGACCTGTCGCTGATGGGAGTCGGCCGGACCTTCCAGCAGCTTTCGGTCTTCCCGAAGATGAGCGTGCTCGACAACGTCATCCTTGCTGGGCAGGAGCACGAAGGTTCGATGCTGTCGCGCTTGTTCGGCAAGCCCGATGCCGGGCTGACCGGCAAGGCCGAGCAGCTGATCGAGTTCTTCCACCTGACACCTTATCGCGACACGCAGGCGGGGTCGCTGTCCTATGGCCAGCAGAAGCTGGTCGATGCCGCGATGGCCTTCATGGCGGGGCCGGGGATCGTGCTGCTCGACGAACCGGCGGGGGGCGTGAACCTGACCATGCTGGCCCATCTCAAGGAACGTCTGCTGACCTATAACCGCGAGCACGGCACCACCTTCGTCGTGATCGAGCACAACATGGAATTCGTCATGTCGCTATGCACACGTATCATCGTGCTGGCGCAGGGCGAGATCATCGCCGAAGGCTCGCCGGACGAAATCCGGGCGAACCAGACGGTCATCGACGCCTATCTGGGGGGCTGACATGCTGGAAGTCAGGGACGTCACCGGCGGCTATGGCCGCATCACCATCCTGAATGGCACCTCGTTCACGATTCCGAAAGCCTCGATCACCACGGTGATCGGGCCGAATGGCGCGGGCAAGTCCACGGTGTTCAAGGCCATTTTCGGGCTTCTGAACATCCATTCCGGCCAGGTCCTGCTGGAGGGAGAGGACGTGACCCGCAAGCGCCCGGCCGAAATGATCGCCCGCGGCGTCACCTACGTCCCGCAGGGGCGCAACGTCGTGCCGCAACTGTCGGTGTTCCATAACCTCGAACTGGGGGGCATTACCGCCAAGGATCAGGGCAAGGTGCGACAACGGATCGAGCAGGTCATGGACCAGTTTCCCATGCTGCGCGAGCGCCGCGACCAGAAGGCAATCGAGTTGTCGGGCGGCCAGCAGAAGCAGCTGGAAATTGCCCGCGCCTTGCTACTGGACCCGAAGTTGATCCTGATCGACGAGCCCTCGATCGGGCTGTCCCCGAACCTCGTGCAGGAAGTGTTCCAGACCCTGATCCGGCTGCGCGATCAGGGTGTCACGATCCTGATGGTGGAGCAGAACGCCAAGGCCGCACTAGCCATGTCCGATTACGGGCTGGTGCTGGAACTGGGCCAGACGCGGATGTTCGACCGTGCCGACAAGCTGCTGGCCGATCCGCGCGTCGGCCAACTTTTCCTGGGCGGACATATCGAGGATGCCGCCTGAGACAGCGTGCGGGGCCTCAGGCCCCGCACAGTTCGGCCAGCGTCCGGGCAATCCCCTCCTCGATCCGCGTGACCGGATGGTCGCCCAGTCCGGCGGGCACCGGGTCCGAGGAAAGGTCGGCCGGGATGCGCAGGGGCACACCCTCGATCCCGATGCCATCCCAACCGCTTTGCCGGGCAAGCTCGGCAGTGAACTCGGTCATCTCGCGCGTGTCGCCCGCCATGGTCAGGACACTTGCCCCCTGCATCGGCTGCGTCATCGCGGCGGCCAGCAGGCGGGCCACGTCATCGACATGGACAAAGCCGACCCGGCCCGAAAAGCGGATCTGCGCCGCCTCACGCCGGACCGAGGCCGCAAGTGCGATCGACGGGCCCGCCGCGATGCCGCTGCTGATCCCCGGACCATAGACGATGTAGGGCCTGAGGCCGAGGCTGGGGACGCCGTGATCCGTGGCCCAGACCCGCGCCACGCCCTCCACCGCAAGCTTGGTGACGCCGTAAAGCGACATCGGGTGCGGGGTCGCGGCACTTTCCGGTCCAAAGACCGCAGCGCTGCTGAGATAGGCAACCGGCGCCCCGATCCGCCGCGCCAATTCGAACACTAGGGTCGAGCCAAGCACGTTCACCCGCACCGCCAGCGCCGGGTCGCGGGCGCAATCGACCGTCATCAGCCCGGCCAGATGGACGATGCCCGAACACCCCTGCCCCGCTGCGTCAAGCGACGTCGCGTCGGTCACATCGCCCACGACCGTCTCGCAACCCGGCAGCGGGTCCATGCGCCGGATCGCCCCTTCCAGATCGAAAAGCCGGGGCACGATCCCTTGCTGCAGCAGCGTCCCGGCCACCCTTTGCCCGATGAAGCCGGTTCCCCCGATCAGCAGCACCCGCCGCGCATAACGTCCATTCGCCATCCCGTCCTCTCCTCTTGCGACTCGCATAAATGGAATCATATTCAATTCTAAAAATCACTTCCATTTTTTCGCCTGCCATGGCAATTTCTGCCTGCGCATGGCGAAGGGGAGACACGCGATGGACACCGGGACATTTGATGAAGAGGTTGACCTGCTGGTCATCGGCGCAGGCGCAGGCGGCATGACGACGGCGCTGACCGGTGCCATCCGTGGGCTGAAGGTGCTGCTGTGCGAAAAGACGTCGATGGTCGGGGGCACCACCTCGACCTCTGGTGGCACGACTTGGGTGCCGGGGACCGAACTGTCGCGGCGCGCCGGCGTTCCCGACAGCGTCGAGGATGCCGCGACCTTCCTGCGCCATGTCGTCGGCAATCGCGGTGGAGATGACAGGCGCGCGGCATTCCTGGCCTCGGGACCAGAGGCGATCGCCGATCTCGAACGGAATTCAGAACTGCGCTTTGTCGCGGCCACCGCCCATCCCGATTATCTGGACGGGACGGGCGCAGCCTATGGAGGACGGGCGCTGGCACCGGTCGAATTCGACGGCAGGCTGCTTGGTCCGGATTTCGATCGGGTGCGTCCGCCTCGTGACGTCTTCATGGGGCTGGGCGGCATGATGGTTGCCCGCAACGAGATCGCGGCAATGCTGAACCCGTTTGCGAACGTTGGAAATTTCCGCGTCGCGGCACGCAATGTCCTGCGTTATGGCCGCGACCGCCTGCGCCACCCGCGCGGCACACGGCTGCTGATGGGCAATGCGCTGGTCGGGCGGCTGTTGTTCAGCCTGCGCCAGCGCAAGGTGCCGATCTGGTTTGAAAGCGCGCTGGCCGATTTTATCCGCGACGGCGAACGCGTCGTCGGCGCGGTCATCCGCACGCCCAAGGGCGACCGCCGGGTGCGTGCGCGCGGGGTCGTGCTGGCGACCGGCGGCATCGGCTGGAACACCGAACTGCGCCGCAAGCTGTTCCCCGCCCAGATCGCGCCGCGCTCGCAATCGCCCGAGGGCAATACCGGCGACGGCATCTCGCTTGCCATCGACCGTGCGGGGGCCGCGCTTGGCGATGGTTGCGACAGCGCGGGGCTGTGGATGCCCTGCTCGCTGCTGCCCGGGCGCGGCGACAAGGTCGCGGTCTGGCCGCATATCATCCTGGACCGGGCCAAGCCGGGGCTGATCGCGGTCGGTCCGGACGGGCGACGCTTCGTCAACGAAGCCGACAGCTATCACGACTTCTGCATGGGCATGATCCGCGCCGGGCTGGATCAGGCCTGGCTGGTTGTCGACGACCATTTCATCCGCCGCTATGGACTTGGGCTGGTGCTGCCGGGTGGGCGCGGCCTGTCCAGACTGCTGCGGCGCGGCTATCTGCAACGGGCCGACAGCATCCCTGCACTGGCCGCCCGCATCGGCGTCGATGCCGCGGGACTGACCGACAGCGTGGCTGCGAACAATGCCCATGCCGCAGCGGGCAGCGACCCCGATTTCGGGCGCGGCTCATCCGTCGTGAACCGCTTCAACGGCGATGCCGAGGTCGCCGGGAACCCCTGTCTTGGCCCCATCGGGACCGCGCCATATTACGCGCTGCGGGTGGTGCCGATCGACCTTGCCGGCAGCGGTGGACTTGATTGCGACGTCGATTCGCGTGTGCTGAACACTGCCGGCGCACCCATCGAGGGCCTTTACGCCTGTGGAAACGACGCCGCCTCGATCTTTCGCGGAACCTATCCGGGGCCCGGAACGACGATCGGACCCGCGGTTGTCTTTGGCTGGCGCATCGCGCAGCAGGTGGCCGACGCCGCCTGAGCGCCCCCACGATATCAACGGGATGACCGATCACCTTGATCCGCGACCGAACGTCACGCGGGACGAGTCCATAACATCGTGTTAATGCCGCATGACAAACGGTCTTTGACGTTACGAAAGCCCTTTGCGATGTGTCACAGCCACAGCGCCTGAGGAGCCGGCGCCGCAATCTGGGAGGTTATCATGACCGCTTCAAACCCCGTGTCCGCGCGGGCCAAGAGCCAGTCGAGCAAGGCTGCGGCCAGCGGCTGGATCGGCTCGGCACTGGAGTATTACGACTTCTTCATCTACGCGACCGCCGCCTCGCTGGTGTTCCCGCAGATCTTCTTCCCGTCCGAAAATCAGCGCGTGGCGATCATCGCCTCGCTTGCGACCTATGGCGTGGGCTATGTCGCGCGGCCTATCGGCGCCTTCGTGCTGGGCCATTGGGGCGACACGCATGGGCGCAAGAACGTGCTGATCCTGTGCATGTTCATGATGGGTATCTCGACCCTGCTGGTCGGCCTGCTGCCGACCTACAGCCAGGTCGGAATTCTGGCGCCGATCCTGCTGGTCGTGCTGCGACTGGTCCAGGGCTTCGCCGTCGCGGGCGAGATTTCGGGGGCCAGTTCAATGGTGCTTGAACATGCGCCCTTCGGACGTCGCGGATTCTTTGCCAGCTTCACCCTGCAGGGCGTGCAGGCGGGCCAGATCCTGGCCGCGGCCGTCTTCCTGCCGCTGGCGCATTTCATGCCCGACGACGCCTTCAACAGCTGGGGTTGGCGCATTCCCTTCCTGCTGAGCTTCGTGGTCATCGTCGCCGGCTGGATCATCCGCCGCGAGGTCGACGAAACCCCGGCCTTCCAGAAGGAAGAAGCCCAGCAGGCGACCGCGCGCTCGCCCGTGGTCGAGGCGATCCGCACCAGCTGGCCCGACATGATCCGCGTGATCTGCATGGCGCTGATGAACACGATCCCTGTCGTCGCCACTGTCTTTGGCGCGGCCTATGCGGTGCAGGCGGCCTATGGCATCGGCTTCCACAAGGACGTCTATCTGTGGATCCCGGTCATGGGCAACATCCTGGCCTGTGCGGTGATCCCCTTTGTCGGCAACCTGTCGGACAAGATCGGCCGCCGGCCCCCGATCATCGTCGGCGCGCTGGGTTCGGGACTGCTGGCCTTTGGCTATCTTTACGCGATCTCGATCCATTCGGTGCCGCTGGCGATCCTGATGTCGCTGCTGATGTGGGGCATCGTCTATCAGGGCTATAACGCGATCTTCCCAAGCTTCTATCCCGAGCTGTTCCCGACCCGGACGCGCGTGTCCTCAATGGCGATCTCGCAGAATATCGGCACGACGATCACCGCCCTGCTGCCGGCGCTGTTCGCCACCGTCGCACCCCCCGGTTCGACCAACGTGCCGATGGTGGTGGGCTCGATCGCCTTCGCGATCACCGTGATCGCCGCCGCCGCCGCCTGGTCCGCGCGCGAGACCTATCGCGTCCGCATGGAGGATCTGGGCAACCCCGATGCCATCCCGGTGCCGCAAACCGAATATGTCCGCCTGCGCGGCGAGGCTCTGGCCAGCCGCTGACCCCGGGACATGTGGCCCCGCCCGGGGCCACCCATGCAGCGAACTTCCTCACCTGCCGGATCGTCGACCCCGACGGTCCGGCTTTTTCTTGGCGAATGCTTCGGGCGGCGTCTCCTGCAATTGCCTCTGCGTCCTCGAAACTCGGTGACAAACTGATCGGGCAGATGCAACACTTGCCCAGGGATTGGACCGAGGGAGAAATCAAGTTGATTGGCAAGGTTCTGACGACGACGGACGGAATGCCCCATTCCGACATCGCAATTCAATATGCAGCGCAACTGGCCGCGAAATATGGCGCGCCTTTGACCATCTGCGTGGTCAATATTGCGCATGGGGGACCGCGCGGCCCGATGATCCAACATTGGAGCGATCAGGAAATCGCCGGAATCTTCGACCATGCCGCTTCAATCGCGCGCGAAAATGGGGTCGCGGAACCCAAGCAGGTCAGCCTTGTCAGCCGTGAAGCAGCAGCCGGGATCGTCGCCTATGCCGAGGATAACGGCTACGACCAGATCGTCGTGGGCACCGGCAACAAGCGCGGATTGTCACGGCTGATGATCGGATCGGTCGCCGCCGACGTGGTCGCACGCGCCCATGTCACGGTCACGGTAGCGCGCTAGCAGCGACGGCGGGGGCAAAGCCGACTCGTCAGCGTCCGCTGTCAAACTACGGCGGCCGCGAGCGGTCGTCTTTGCCCTCAGCTGCCGTCCAGTCTTTCAACGCGGCGCAGGACCGGAAATGCGGTCATCCAGATCGCGACCACGGCAAGGGTTCCAAGCCCGCCGATCACACCTGCGGCGACCGGTCCCAGCCAGCCCGCCATCATGCCGCTTTCGAATTCGCCAAGCTGGTTCGACGTCCCGATGAAAAGCGAATTCACGGCATTGACCCTGCCCCGCATCTCGTCCGGCGTCATCAGCTGCACAAGGGATGAACGCACCACCACGCTGATATTGTCCGAGGCCCCGACGACCAGCAGCGCGAGAATTGAAACAGCGACGCTTTTCGACAGTGCGAAGAGGATGGTGGCCAGCCCGAAAACTGCGACTGCCGCGAACATCTTTCGGCCCGCGCCGCTCGTAATCGGGGCTCGCCCCAGATAGATCGACATGCCAAGTGCGCCAACCGCCGGCGCTGCACGCAGCAGGCCAAGGCCCAGCGGTCCCGCCTGCAGGATGTCCGAGGCAAAGATCGGCAGCAGCGCCGTTGCACCGCCCAGCAGAACCGCGAACAGGTCCAGCGAGATCATCCCCAGCACCGCCGGTGTCCGCCGGATAAAGCCTACCCCCGCAAACACCGTTCGCAGCGTGACCGGCGGTCGCGCGGCCTGCGCGACGTTCAACACCTTAATTGTGCCGACGCTGTAACCCGCCGCAAGAAACAGCACGCCTGAGAAGATGAAGGGCAGGATGTGCCAGAAGCCGTAGAGCACGCCACCCAAGGCCGGACCGACGATCAGCGCGGTCTGCATGAACGAGGTCGAAGTGGCGATTGCGCGTTGCAGCATTCCCGGCCCCACGATCCCCGGCACCAACGAGGCCATCGTCGGACGTTCGAATGCCTGAGCCGCCCCCAGAACTGCCACCGCGACTAGGATGCCGGTTGGGGTCAGGCTTTGCTGCCAGACCAGAAGTCCCAGGACGATTACCGTCGCCGCTTCGACCCATTGGCAGACAAGCCCGATGCGGCGGCGGTCATAGCGGTCGGCGACCGCGCCCACGACGAAGGTCAAGATGAGCATCGGCAGGAACTGGAAGAACCCGACCCATCCCAGCATCCAGGCCGAGCCCGTCAGCTCATAGATCATCCAGCCCATCGCGACCGTCAGGGACTGGAAAGCAAGCGATGAACAGGTCCGAGAGGCGATGAAATGCCGATAGTTCTGGTTTTGCAAAACCGATTGCGACTGCGCTTCATGCGCGCCCGCAAAATCCTGTGTCGTCATGCCGAGGTCCTGAAATGTCGCGATGCCTGTATGTCGCGACTCCGCATGCCGCGATAATCAAAATTGAAAGCCAGAGGCAAGGTGAAGTTCGCAGATCACGCGGGCTTGCACAGGATTGCCAGGAAATAACACCGCGGCCTTGAAGCGCGCAGGTGGGCGGATGCGCGCCGGCTATCGAGCGGATCAGGCAGCAGGTGGCGAGATTGAGGGGCGCGCCACCGATCGCGCGCCCCACAGGGGAGTTGGCGTCACTCGGGCGAGATCTCGGCAAGCGCGAGTTCATTGATCAGCGCAAGCTTGTCCTCGGCGCTGGCATTCTGGACAGCGATGATGCGCTCAAGCCAGGATTTCAGGATCTGCATGGCCGCGCGGTCGACGGCCGAGGGCAAGGGTTCGCGATCGACTGTTTCGACAAAGCGGCCGGTCAGTTCCGCCAGCAGGCGCGCGACGCCCGCATTCGCCGGATCACCCGGCAGCGCCTTCAGGATGCGCTCGTTCAGGGCGACATAGGTGCCGATGCCGCCGGGCTGGGTCTGCAGCCAGTTCAGGACTTCTTTCATGGGTCTATCCTTCCATCCTTCCGAAGTTTCCTTACCCGCCGGCTCCCCGGTCCGGGTGGAATGGTGTGCCCTGCCGCGCGGGGCCTCAGCCTGCCGGCCTGTCCGCCCGACCGCCGTGGCGCGCGGACCAGACCACCGGATCGGCAAGAAATTCTTCGACCACAGCGCGATGCGGGGCGGGCAAATTGCTCTTCAAGGCGAGCACATCCTGCCAGGTTGCAAGACTATGCAGGCCCAGACCGGCATTGGCCAGACGCTCACGCGTGCCTGGGAATGCGTCGTGATAGAAGATCGTGAGAACGTCCGTGACCACCGCGCCCGCGCTGCGCAGGCCGCGCGCAAAGCTAAGCTTGCTGCTGCCGTCGGTGGTCAGGTCATCCAGAAGCAGAACCCTGCGCCCGTCGACCGGGCCACCTTCGACCTGAGCATTGTGCCCCGCGCCCAAGGGCCGCTTGCGCACATGGCGCAAGTCCATGTCCAACCGATCGGCAAGGGTGGTCGCGAAGGGCATGCCCGCCGTCTCGGCCCCGGCAATGGCGTCAAATCCGTGCCCCGCCAGTGGTCCGGCAAGGAAATCTGCGGCAAGATCGGTCACGACGCGCCGTGTCGCCGCCGCACCGAAAAGCAGCCTTACATCCACATAGACCGGGCTGGCCCAGCCGGCGGCCAGAAAGAAGGGGCGATCCGTGCTGACATGAACGGCCCCGGCATCGATCAGCATTTCGGCGACGGTCCGACCAGCTTCCTGTGCGCTCATCGGCTTTCCTCCTGCAACGACCCGGACGGGACTGCGCCGCCCCCATAAACTACAATATCGCCCGCGAGACGCGGGACGCGCCCGGCAGGCCACACGGGGCGCGCAACCGGCCTAAGCCGGTCATTCGCGGGGCGCAAGGCACGGACTGCGCCACGATCAAGGATTTGGCGGATCATTGCAGCGCGTCGCGGATAGCGATGCGCATGACCGCGATCCCGGCCAGAAAATCGTCGATCTCCATCGCCTCTTGCGGGTTGTGCGAGCCATGTTCGTTGCGCACGAAGACCATTGCCGAGGGGATCCCCGCATTGGCGAAGACCGCCGCGTCATGCCCCGCCCCGCTGGGGATTTCCTCGGCAGGCAGGCCAAGCGCCTCGGCCGCAGATTTCAATCGCGCGATCCAGCCTGCATCCAGCAAAGCGGGTTTCGATTCAACCCGACGGTCGAACTCGAAGCTCACGCCGCGTTCCTCGCTGATCATGGCGCATTCCGAGCGGAAGATGTCGTAGAAGGTTTCCAGCGTCTCGGCATTCTGACTGCGCACCTCGAAGCTGAAACGGGTGGTGCCAGGAATGCGGGCAATGGCGTGTTCGCGCGGATCGGTCCCCATTTCACCGCAGGTGACGACAAGGTCACGCCCGCGCTCAAGCAGGGTGCGCCAATGTCGGTCCAGATGCCCGATAAGCTCGGCTGTCGCAAAGACCGCGTCACGCCGCAGCCAGCGCGGCACCGCCCCTGAATGCCCCGCCTCTCCACGGCACTCGACCGCGCGATGGCGCAGGTTGCCCCGGATCCCGGTCACGATTCCGACCGGCAGGTCGCGCGCGACCAGCACCGGGCCCTGTTCGATGTGCAGCTCGATCCAGCCTGCCACCTGTGCCGGGTCCAGCAGGTACTCGCCCCGCCGCACCCTTGCGACATCGATGCCAAGCGCGGCCATGCTGTCAGCCAGCGTGGCGCCGTGCCGGTCGCGAGCGTCAAGCTCTTCGGGGCGCAGCGCGCCCAGAAGCGCGCTCGACCCCATATATGCCCGACCAAAGCGCGAGCTTTCCTCTCCACGCAGTCCAAAGACCTTCAGGCTGCGGCGGGGGCGGAAGCCCTCGGCCTTGAACCCCGCAAGGATCGCGAGTCCCGCGATCACCCCGGCGGCACCGTCGTAGTTTCCACCCTGAGGGACGGAATCCAGATGCGACCCACAAGCAAGGAAAGGCAGCTCCGGTTCGGTCCCCTCCAGCGTGATCACAAGGTTCGCACCCGCATCGCGTTCCGTCGACAGGCCAAGCGCGCGGGCCTTATCCTCGACAATGTCCAGCGCCAGGGACTCGCGCGCGGAATAGGCTTCGCGCGTGATGCCGGTGCCGTCGAACGTGGCGGCTTGCAGGCTGTCGAACAGTTCGGATGCCAGGATGCGATCATCCTCGTCTCCGACAAAGACATTCCGACGGTCGTTCGTCGCCAGCAGGGTCATGATGCTGCGACCGGGTCGACCCATGCCAGGTCGGGTTCATCGGCCTCTTCGATCACGACGCCGCCGACCAGATCGGTGACGCGGGCAATCTCGCGGCGCATACAGAATGTGCGCAGCCCGTCGATGATCGTGGTCATGGCGGCGGGTTGCAGGAACGTGGCGGTTCCGACCTGCACCGCGCTTGCGCCGGCGAGCATGTATTCCACCGCATCCTCGGCGGTCGAGATGCCCCCGCAGCCGATGACCGGGATCCGCACTGCCCGCGCGCATTGGAAGACCTGTCGCAGCACGATGGGCTTGATCGCAGCGCCGGACAACCCACCCATGATATTCCCAAGACTGGGCTTGAAGGTCTTGAGGTCGATCGCCATCGCGAGGATCGTGTTCGAGACCACGACCGCATCCGCGCCGCTCGCCTCGGCGGCCAGTGCAATTTCGGGAACGTTCCCGGTGTTCGGGGTCAGCTTGACCCAAAGCGGCAGATGCGTCGCTGCGCGCAGCGCCTTGGTCACGCGTTCGGTCGAGTCGGCACGCATGGCGAAGGCCTTGCCGTCCTCCTCGATATTCGGGCACGAGATATTTGCCTCGATCGCGGCGATGCCCGGAACGGCGCTCAGTTCCGCGGCAAGGCTGGCAAACCCCTCGCTGGTCGGGGCCGAGATGCTGACGACCAGCGGCGTGTCAAAGGGCCGGTAATGCGGCAGGGTCGTATTCACGAAATACGGAACGCCCTTGGACGGAATGCCGATGGCGTTGATCAGGCTTCCGGGCTGCTCGACGACTCTCGGAAGCGGATTGCCGGTGCGCAGTTCGCGCGTGATCGTCTTGGTGACGAAAGCGCCCAGCCGGTTGAAATCCATGACCTTTTCCAGCCCTTCGGCAAAGGTGCCAGAGGCGGGCATCACCGGATTTCTAAGCCGCAGGCCGCCGATATCGACGGACAGGTCGACATTCATGCTCATGGCAGGGCCTCCATCAGGTCGAAGACCGGCCCGTCCCAACACACGCGGCGGTTGACGATCTCTCCGTTGACGTTGAAATCGCGGACGCAGCAATAGCACAGGCCAATGCCGCAGGCCATTTGCTGCTCCATCGCGACCTGGCCGGGCAAGCCGTATTCCTGCGCCAACCGCTGCTGCACCCGCATCAGGCGGCTGGAGCCGCAGGTGTAGAATGCGTCGCACCGCCCCTCGGCGATCAAGCCGCGAAGGATGCGTTCGACATTGGCGGGGCCGCTGGTCTGTTCCTGGTCCGTGACGACGACGACATCCGCGCCTTCGTCACGGAACAGGTCCACCGAGATCACCAGATCGGGGCGCCGGGCACTGAAGACAGCCGTCACCTTCGTACCGTTCAGGCGCGCCGCACGAGCCAGCGGTGCCAACGTGGCCAACCCCGCGCCGCGGCCAACGGCGACGATGTGGCGAAGACCGGGGTTCAGCGTGTAGCCGACGCCCAGCGGGCCCATGATGTCCAGCCGGTCCCCCGGCTTCAACATGTCCAGCCCTCGCGTTCCTGCGCCCGTGACCTTATAGAGAAACTCGACCTGCCCCTTGTCGGGGAACGCGCCATAAAGGCTCATGGGACGGCGAAGATAGGGCGCCTCGCCCGGCGGCTGCGGACACAGCAGCTGGAAGAACTGGCCCGGCTGCGCGGCGGCAGCCTCGGCGCTGCAACTCACCACCAGATGCCGGTATTCGCCATTGACGGGGTGATTGCGGATCACCTCGGCCAATTCGGCCACGATGCTGGGGGACCAGGGCGCGCAGGAGCACCCCCCGGTCGATTTGTCCATGGCGCCAGGCAAGGTCGTCGTCGATCCCATGACAGCCTCCGGTCAGTCCAGTTGCGCGCCGCGGCGCTCGGGGATCAGCAACCACATCGCAAAGAAGTCGAGCAGATACAGCGCCGCCAGCATCGCGATCGCTGCCTGGAAGCTCCAGGCCGCCGCAATGGCGCCGACGACCAGCGGGCCAAAACCGCCCACGGCACGGCCGATGTTGAACAGGACGTTCTGGGCCGTCGCTCGGGCAGAGGTCGGATAAAGCTCGCTGATAAGCGCGCCATAGCCACCGATCATGCCGTTGACGAAGAAGCCCATCACCGCGCCGACGACCAGCAATTCGTTGGGATTGCTCAGGCGCGAATAGATCAGCACCATCACGGTCGCCATCAGCATGTAAGTGAAGAAGGTCGGACGGCGGCCGATGCGGTCTGCCATGTGGCCAAAGCAGAAGATGCCCGCGACCATGCCCAGGATCGTGACCGAGGTCCAGATTGCCGACTGGGTCAGCGCAAACCCGAACTGGGTGGCGAGATAGTTCGGCATCCAGATCATCACGCCGTAATAGCCGAAGTTCTGGACCGAGCACAGGATGACCATGCCAAGGCTCAGCTTGGTCGTCTCCCTGTCTTTGATCAGCAGTTTCAGGGCGGATTCGCGCGGGGCGTCCTTGGATTTCGCGACGAAGACCTCGGGCTCGTGCAGCGAATGGCGGATCCAGTAGGCCGCGACCGCCGGGAAGATCCCAAGGGCGAACATGCCCCGCCACCCGATGGTCGGCAACAGCATCGGCGTCACCACCGCTGCGGCCAGCACGCCCGTCTGCCAGCCAAGCGCGACATAGGACGATGCCCGCGCCCGCTTGTTGGCGGGCCATGCCTCGGCCACCAGCGCCATGCCGATACCGAATTCACCGCCAAGACCGATGCCCGCAATCGTGCGATAGGCCAGCAGATCCCAATAGCCCTGCGCCAAGGCGCACAGTCCGGTGAAGACGGCAAACAGCACGATGGTCCAGGTCAGGACGCGAATACGCCCGACGCGATCCGACAGCATGCCGAAGCCGATCCCGCCCAGCACCGCGCCGACCAGCGTCGCCGTGACCAGCGAGGCGGCCTGCGCTTGCGAAAGCGCCAGATCGGCTGCGATGGATTTCAGCATGAAGCCAAGGATCAGCAGGTCGAAGCCGTCCATTGCATAGCCGATAGCCGCGCCCCACAGGGCCTTGCGGGCCTTGGCATCCACCTGCGTCGGTGGTGCGCCCGTGCGCTCTTGGCCCAGAATCTCGTTAGTCGCCATAGCGGCCCCCCCAGTAAAAATGGCAGAGCGAGCGTTCCCAAAAGGCGCGCCCGTCTTGTGCAGGGCCTTGCGGCGGCAATGAGGAAATGGCTGAAGCTCTGCTGATGCTTCTGGATCTGACGCTACTCTCAGCAAGTATCAAATTCAAGATCGCTCTCAAAATTGAGATTTCCTTGAAAAGCGTAATTCAGTCCGAAGGTTATGAATGCCCGCAAGGGCGTTCGCGTCAGCTGTCGAGAGCGGCGGTGCGGTCCAGTACGCCCCGCAGGATACGAATCGCAGATTCGCCCCGATGCGAACGGCGCCACATGTCTTCCGTCAGGCGTTCGTAAAGGCGCACCGGCTCGGCATCGCTGGTCACCATCGCCACACCCGAGCGAAGGTTGGGAAGATCACCAGTCAGGCGGAATGGACTTATGCAAACCAAGGCCTTGCCGCTGCGACGGAAGGTCTGGAACGTAAGGTTCGGCAGGGTCGAATCGATCACGCCGATCTGCACGCCCATCGGCTCGGTTTCAATCAGCGAGATCAGGTGCTCGACTTCGCGACGGGCGGCCAGACGGCGTTCGACCTGAATATCAGCGAGCAGGTCGAACCTTCCGACCACGCCGGTGCGCAACCAGCGTTCGACCTCGGGCGCGCTGACAAAGTTGATGACACTCAGCCTGCGCTTGGCGCGGGCACGTTTGCGTTCTTCAAGTATGGCCATGATCGCGTCGACCTCGGCCATTTCACCATGGGTCGGACTATTGCCCGATTCCGCTTCCAGCAACGCCTGTCGCAGCGGGGCCATATAGGCGTCCGAGGTCAGCAGATACGACGTCGGCGGGAAATAGGCGATGACCTGATCCGCGTCTTCCTCGGCCTGCCGCATCCGTTCGAAATAGCTGAGAACATTGTCGTAATACTCGACCCCCGCGCCGAGTAGCGAGGCGACGCTGGTTTCCAGCAGGCTCGCCAGCTTTTCCAGCGTCTCGATCTTGACGACTCCGCCACCCTCGATCCGATAGACCGCAGCGCGCGAGATGCCCAAGGCATCGGCCACCGCTTCGGCCGCAAGGCCCCGGCCCAAGCGATATGCCTTCAGTCGCTGGCCGATCTGGTGGAAGTCAATCGAGGTCATGTTCATCTCGCCCGTGAAACATGTCTCATTTTATAGACGAGCCGTGGCGATTGATAGGCATCTCCTCCCCAAAAGGAGCCCAGATACATCTCAACGGCATTGACCCGCCGAACTTCAGTACCGTGGGCGAGCTGGCGAGGAATGATCGACCCAAGGACCGCAGACAATTCCCCACATTTGGCCAAGGCGGGTCAGGTCCAAGAGAAATGAGAGGCTCATTCCTTCAGACAAGATCATGCGCGGCAAGAAGAAATCCATCTTGATAGGACAAAGCGAGAAAGCGCAGCTCTAACCCCGTCAGGATCATTCCAAGCGAATTGACTCGGTGCGCCCGGCACCCACAATAGTGCTGTCACCTGTGGAGGCTCGTCATGAAATACGCGTTTGCCGGCGCGCTGGCGTTGGGTTTCCTTGCACTCCCCGCCTGGTCCCAGAATGGGGCCTTGCCCCTGGATCAGCAGATGGTCGAACGGCGTGGGGTCGAGGCGATGATCTGGGGTATGCCGGCGGTCAACGCCGACCTGATGCGGCAAGAAATGCTGTCGCGCACCGAGGCAAAGCAGAACGACATCCTGTTCTGGTCGCGACCTGCTGACTGGCAGAACCAGACTCTGACACCGAACCCGGATTCAATCTATTTCATGTCCTTCTGGAACGTGAAGGACGGGCCGATCGTGATCGAGGTGCCGCCAGCCGATGGCGGCTCGATCGCGGGCAATATCGTCGATGCCTGGCAGATGCCGCTTGAGGATGCCGGCCCGGAAGGGGCCGACCAGGGCAAGGGCGGGAAATACCTGATCCTGCCGCCGGGCTATCAGGAAACCGTGCCCGAGGGCTACGTGGTCCTGCCCTCAGCCACGTTCACGGGCTTCACGCTTCTGCGGTCGAACATGACCAGCCATGCTGAGGAAGACATCGCCAAGGCCGTGGCCTATGGCAAGCGGATCGCCGTCTATCCGCTGACGCAGGCCGAGAACCCGCCCGCGACGAAATTCGTCGATGCGTCCGGCGCGATGTTCGATGCCACGATCCGTTATGACGCAAGCTTCTATGCCAATCTTGACCGCGTGGTGCAGACCGAGCCTTGGCTGGAGCGGGATCGCGCCATGATCGACCAGTTGCGCGCCATCGGCATCCAGAAGGGCAAGCCCTATGCACCCGACGCGGCAACGACCAAGGTCTTGGACCAGGCTGCCAAACAGGCGCATGCGTGGCTTTCGGCCGAATATGACAAGGGCTTTCCCGTCATGAACGAGGGCATCGGCTGGTTTCCAGCGGCCCGAGCAGATTTCGTGAAGGCAGTGCAAAGCAGCTATGGCGACCGCGACGAATACCCGGTCGATGCGCGCGGTGTTACCTATACGCTGGGATTTACCGGCATCAAGCGGATCGGCACCGCGCAATTCTACCTGATGACCAGCAAAGACAAGGACGGGGCGGCCCTTGATGGTGCGGGAACCTATCGCCTGACGGTTCCAGCCAACGCACCTGTCGAACACTACTGGTCGGTGACGGCCTATGACCGGGAAACCCATGCACTAATCCATGAAATGGACCGCGCCAGCATCGCTTCGATCACCGAGGGGGTGGAGACCAATGCCGACGGCTCGGTCGATGTCTATTTCGGCCCGGACGCACCTGAGGGCAAAGAGTCGAACTGGGTTCCCACCGACCCCAAGGGCAAGTTCGAGTTGCTTTTCCGCCTCTACGGACCGCAAAAACCGCTCTTCGACAAAAGCTGGAAACTGCCCGATGCCGAACGCCTTCAATAGCGCGAAGCACCGGGCAACGCCGGATCGGGATCTTCAAACCGCCAAAGAAAGCCCGCCATAGCGGCTGATCTCGGCCTCGATTCCCGTGACAAGGCTGTCGAGCGCCGGGTTTCTTGCCTTTCTCGCGCGCCGAATGACATAGGCCAGCGCGGGCGGGGCGGGAAAGCGGTCCGAGAGGATCTGCATTTCGGGACGCAGATGGCGTTCGTTCAGCAGCGCGACGCCAAGACCCGCACTGACGGCGGCGACGATCCCGGCCGCGCTTGTGCATTCGAAGACCGTTTCCAGCGCCGCCCCGCCATCCTGCCCAATATCCAGCGCCCAGCGGCGATAGAAGCAATCATCGTCGAAGGACAGGAACGGGATCATGCCATTCCCGGCAAGGACCAGCCCGGGCGACTTCACCCAATGAAGCGCCTCGCGGAACAGGACGATATCGGTCGGGCGCACCTCATGGGCAAAGACCTGGACGATGGCCGCGTCAAGTTCTCCCCGGTCCAGCATGGCGCGCAGCACCAGGCTCATACGGACCTTCGTGCGGACCGTAACCTGAGGATGCAACCTGCGGAACCGCCCCAGAATACGGGCAAGATCCGAGCAGCTTGTATCCTCGGTCAGGCCCAGAAGGATGCGCCCCGCAATCTCGGTCCGGGTCAGGCCAAGCAGCGCTTCGTCATGCAACGCCAGAATTCGCCCGGCATAGTCGAGCAGTTCTTCACCCAACGCGGTGAAGGTCGGCGCGCCTTGCCGGCGGTTCAGAAGCTCGCAATCAAGGCTGGCTTCCAGTCGCTTGATCTTGTGGCTGACCGCTGATTGCGTCAGGCCAAGCGCCTCGGCCGCGCGGGTGATCCCGCCATGCTGCCGGATCGCGCGAAGTGTCCGCAATGCGTCGATATCAAGGCGTCTGGTGTTCAAGTCCGTCATGACCATTCTCCTTGCCCGTATGGTTACAACATGACGACCTGAGTTGGATCGTGCAAGTCAATATGACCAGCTGTGCATATATATCATGCTAGCATCGAAATTTGTCATGTGCGAAGGGTGTGCATCTTCACTATGTCGGATCGGCAACCCCTGATGTGCGAGCCACGACCATGACCGACCTTGCCCCGACCTGCACGCCTCAAAGGCATCCGCTGCTGTGGCCTGCGATGGCGGCCCTGCTGATCTTTGGTTGGAGTTCGGGATTCATCGGGATCCGCTATGCGAATGAAGAGGCCAGCGTCTTCCTGCTGCTTTTCTGGCGCACGCTTTTGTCTGGGCTGATCCTGTTGCCTTTTGCGCTGGCCTTTGGCCCCCGGCTTGGCCTTCGCGCGGTGATGGCCCAGATGGGGTTCGGCGTTATGGCGGTATTCCTGTATCTGGGTGGCTTCGCGCTGGCGATCGAGCAGCGCGTGCCGACGGGCCTTGTCGCGTTGATCTCGGACCTGCTGCCGCTGGCGATCGCCGCTTTGTCCCAACCCTTGCTGAAAGAGCGGCTGACCGCCCGGCAATGGCTGGGGACGGGCATTGCGGTCGCTGGTGTCCTGACCGTCTCGTTCGACAGCCTGAGCTTTGGCGCAGCACCGCTTTGGGCCTATGGGATTACCGTCGGATCGATGCTGGTCTTTGCGTTTGCGTCTGTGCTGCACAAGGGCCGCAAGGCGCTGCATATCCCTGTCCACCAAAGCCTGTGCATCCACACCCTGACCGGGTCGGTCCTGTTCGGCATCTGCGCACTGCTGGCGGGGGACGGACTTTCCCCGCCGATGACGGGCAAGTTTGCCTTTGGCATCGCCTGGCTAGTGCTGATCGGAACCTTTGCCGCCTATTCCGTCTATTACACCAGCCTGAGGATGTTTCCCGCCGCCAAGGTCAGCGCCGCAATCTATCTCAGCCCGCCGGTCACGATGCTTTGGGCGTGGGCGCTGTTCGACGAACCGCTGACGGCAACGATGTTCGTGGGGCTTGCGATCACGCTGGCCGGGGTCTGGCTGACGTCGCGCGACTGAATCGCCGGGGCGGGCCGGGTTTTTTCCCGGCAACGCCCCGCCGGCACTGCCTTCAGTTCATCGCGGCTTGCGTGACGACAGGCGTTTGCGGCGCCGCGACCCAGCGCACCGCACCCGGAACGGCAAACCCACCCTGGGCATAGACACCGCGCATATCCGTCGCGCGGCCGACGGTTTTCAGCAACATCGCGTCGGTTGTCTTTACGACATGGATGGCCTGCGGCTGGGTCGCGGCGGGAACTTGACGCCCGTTCTGCTGCTCGGCCGCGAACGAGGCACCGGCGATAATCGGCGAAAGAGAGGCGGCAACGGCAACAACCGTCGCAAAATTGCGAATACGCATGATCTGGAATCCATCTGCTGAGGGGTAATCTGTGTCGTGTGGATATGTCGCTGGACACGGCATGAATCAAATTGATACGATTCATTGTGGATATCGATCACGTTCATTTGTCAGGTCTCGACCTGAATCTGCTGGTCACGCTGGACATCCTGCTGTCCGAACAAAGCGTGACCCGAGCCGCCGCGCGCATGGGCGTCACCCAATCCGCGATGAGCCATTCATTGGCGCGGCTACGACTGGTCTTCGGTGACGAGCTGCTGACGCGCGTGCCGCAGGGCATGCGGCCCACGCCGCGCGCACGCGAATTGCATGGCAGGCTGCGCGATGTCCTGAACGCCGTGCAGGGCCTGACGGCGCGGCCGCAGGCATTTGATCCGGCCACGGCGGATATCCTGTTCACCCTTGGCACGGCGGATTCGACCGAGGCGTTGATGATGCCGGGCCTGCTGGCGCGATTTCAGCAGACTGCACCGGGCGTCCGGTTCCTGCTTCGCAACATCGACCGGCAGCGTGTTCTGGAGGATCTGGACAGCGGCCGCATCGACATGGCCATTGGCGTTTTCGACGATGGCCGGATGCATCACAAGCGCCGCGTCCTGCACCGGGACCGCTACATGTGCGTCTATAACCCGCGCCTGCTGGACCTGCCGGACGGGATCACGCTTCAGGACTATGTCCGCCTGCCGCATCTTCTGACCAGTCTGGTCGAAACTCCTGTCGGCGTAGTCGATGATGCGCTGGCCAAGCTGGGCCTGACGCGGCGGGTGGTGATGACGACACCGCGCTTTGCCGCCATTCCCTTCGTCCTGCAACAGGCGCCGGTCATCGCGACCATGCATGCCCGAGTCGCCGCTTTCTTCGCGGAAAGCATTGGCCTGTGCCTGTGCCCGCCCCCGGTCGAACTGGAGGAGGTCGCGATCTCGATGATCTGGCACAGTTCAAACGACAATGTCCCGGCGCATCGCTGGCTGCGCGAGCAGATCGTCGACTTGCGCAAGACCGCGCAGGCGGCCGCGGCAGACCCGCTCCGCCCCTAGGTCGTGACCACGACCTTTCCGAATTGCTGGCCGCTTTCCAGATAGGCATGGGCCTCGGCAATCCGGTCCAACGGAAAGCTGCGGTCGATCCGCGGCGCGATGAAGCCCGCAGCGGCGCCCTTGGCAAGAAACTCCTGCGCGCGGGTCAGCGCGTCCGGATCATCCGTTACCTCGGTATACAGGTATCCGCGCAGGTTCAGGCTTTTGCGCAATGCGAGCTTCAGCGGAAAAGGCGTCGGATCGGGGCTAAGGGCGCCGTGAAGGATGATGGTGCCACGTGGCAGCATCGCCTCGGCGATTGCGGTGATCTGTGGACCACCCACCGCGTCGAAAGCGGCGTGGATCCCATCCGGCGCGATCGTCGCAAGGCTTTGGCCCAGATCCTCGTTCGTGGTGACGATCACAGCCTCGGCGCCAGCCTGCAGCAGCGGTTCCCGCAGGCTGTCCAGCAGGACCGTTCCAATCGGAACGGCCCCCACTGTCCGCGCGATCTGGATCGCCGCCAGCCCGACAGTCGTATTCGCGGCGGTGATCAGGACGCGCTGGCCCTTGGCGATGCGGCAGACTTCGATCAGCGCGCCGTAAGGCGTGCCATAGGACATCCACAGCGCAGCGGCCTGCAGATCGTCAAAGCCGGGCGGACAAGGCACGACACGCGTTGCCGGAACATTCGCCCAATCCGCGCAGACGCCATGCCGGGCAAGCGAAGCACCGGGGACAACATTCACCCGCTGTCCGACGCAAAAGCCGCTGACCTCTTCGCCGAGGCCAGTGATCTCGCCCACCGCCTCGAAACCCAGCCGGGATGGAAGCACGGCCTTTTCGATATAGGTGTTGCGGCGGAACATGACGTCGGCACGGTTCAGCCCGATCGCGCGGACCCGGATCGCGACCTCGCCCGGAGGCGGTGGCATGGGTGACATATGGTCGATGCGCAGCACGTCCGGCCCGCCAAACGCATGGATGCGGACGACCCGATCCGCGACCGGAACTGAACCCATTCGCCTTCCCCCCTCGTCCCGATTTCCTCTGCTTACATACCCGCACGCGCAAGGGCGCGATACTCGGCCGGAGTCCGGCCCGCCAGCTTGCGAAAGGCGCGGGTCAGATGACTTTGGCTGGAAAATCCGCAGGCAAACGCGACCTGCGCGATCGGCATCGCTCCGCGCAGCAAATGCCGGGCACGTCCGACCCGCCGCTCGGTGATCCAGGCATGGGGCGTCATGCCACGCGCCAGGTGGAACATCCGGTGGAAATGAAAGTCTGACAGTCCGGCAAGGTCCGCCATGTCCTCCAGATGGATGACCCGTCCAGATGAGCCTCGATCCAATCGTCGATCCGGCGCAGGACATGCGGGGAAAGTCCGCTGCGCAATGGCAGATTCTGGCGGGCAAAGCCGCCGATCATCGCGGCCAGCGCGGATTCCGCCAGCAAAGGGTCATCATTTTCCGCAGCGCGGGACAGTTGCCGCAGGCCGGATGCCAGTCCCGCATCCTCTGCAAAGGTTGCTTCGTGCAGGTCCATCAGGCGTGCGTCGCAGTCATGGGTTGCCGCGAACCCGCCGCGCAGCCGCGCATCCGAGATATACAGATGAACGAAACGGAACGGGGCCGTGATCTCCCATTCCGAACCGCAGCCTTCGGGCATCACGCAGACCGCGCCCGGACGACCCGAGATCCCGCCCGCGTCCAGCCGGCGCGTCCCGGTTCCGCCCTCCAGATACAGGCTGAAGGTGTGGTTTTCCGGCGCGTCATAGCGCACGCGACCGTGGCTGTTTTCCCAGACCGCAACCGAGCAGCCCGCCCCAAGATCAAGGCGCGCGATGGTATGTGCGGTGGGCGAGCGCCCAAGGAAATCGTGAACCGATTGACGCATGGGCCATGGTTAGCCCCAGCCGCCGCGTGACGAAAGAGCCAGGCACCATTTCACCGCAAGAACGTGCAAAACAGACGAGACGAAAATCGCTAATCGCAGCGGCATGAGCACGATTTTCCTTTTTGCCGCCACCGTCCTGATCTGGGGTTCGACATGGATCGCGATTTCCGCACAGGTCGGAAGCGTTCCCCTTGTCCAGTCGATCTTTCTGCGCTTCGCCGTTGCCGCCATCATCATGCTGGCGGGGCTGGCCGCATTGGGCCGGCTGAAACGCCCGGCCCAGTGGCGCTTCGTCATCGCACAGGCCCTGTGCCTGTTCTGTTTCAACTTCGTCGGCCTTTACCACGCTGCGGCCTTGATGCCTTCGGGGCTGGTGTCGGTCGTCTTCTCACTGGCTTCTATCCTGAACGCGGCCAATGCGCGCATCTTCTTCGGGGACCGGATCACCCCGCGCACGATCTGCGCCGGCGTGATCGGCGTTCTGGGACTGGCGCTTCTGTTCCGCGATGACCTCACCGGCACGGCAAACCTGCAGACCCTGCGCGGGATCGGCTGGGCACTGCTTGGGACCATGATGTTCTCGCTGGGCAACATGGCGTCGCGCCGCAATGCCCAGTTGGGCGTGACGCCGACGACGGCAAACGCCTGGGGCATGGGCATCGGGGCGCTGGTGCTGCTGGCGCTGGTCGGTCTGTCCGGGCAGGGCATGGTCTGGCCCGAAACCGGGCGTTACTGGGTTGCCTTGGCCTATCTGTCGGTGATCGGCACGGTGATCGGCTTCACGACCTATCTTCTGCTGGTCGCGCGGCTTGGATCGGCGCGCGCCGGATATGCGACCGTGGTGTTTCCGGTCGTGGCCCTGCTGCTGTCGACCTTTTACGAAGGCTATCACTGGACGCCAAGCGCAGCAGCCGGGCTATGCCTGACCTTGCTGGGCAATGTGGTGATGTTTGGCCGGGGACTGCCCCTGCCCCGAGGCATGAAGCGCGCGACCTAGCCGCGGAACTTGCCCTCAGGCAGGCAGGGACGATGCGCGCACGCCCATCTCTCTGACCAGCATCGCGACCAGATCCCGGGCGGGCAGGAAGCGGGCGCGCGATGCCTCGGCCCCCGACCATTGTGCGCCATACCCGCTTTCACCCCGCGCCTTCGCCGCCGCATTCAGCGCCTTGCCAAGGTCATAGGTGCATGGATAGGCCGGGATCTCTGCCGCGGGAATGTCCGAGGCCCAGTCGGTGAACCGGTTCGACAGGCAGCGTGCCGGTCGGCCGGAAATCGCGCGCACCATCCGGGTCGTGCCGCCCTGCCGCAGCCGTTCGCGATAGGGCTGGTCGGCCGCGGATTCCGGGCAGCCGACAAACGCCGTGCCAAGCTGCGCGGCAACGGCACCGGCGTCGAGCGCGCGGCGGACGTCCCCACCATCCATGATCCCCCCGGCCGCGATGACCGGCAATCGGATGTCCCGGACCAATTGGCGGGTCAGGTCGCGGGTGGACAGGCGCTCATCCAGCCCGTCCGGATCGAAGATGCCGCGATGACCGCCAGCCTCCCAGCCCTGGGCAATGACCGCGTGCAGGCCAGCCCGCTCGACCTGCCGCGCCTCGGCAAGCGAGGTTGCGCTGCCCATCAAGGTCAGCCCCGCCTCGCGCATGGCCGTGATCTGATGTGGCAGGGGAAGGCCGAAATGGAAGCTGACGACAGCGGGCCGAAGATCCAGCACCAGCCGCAGGAAATCATCCCCGTTGCGGAAGCTGTCATAGATTTCGTGCAATTCCGCGGGCGGCGCCGCCTCGAACTCTGCGAAAAGCGGCGCGGTCCGGCGAATCCATGCGTCCTCGACCTGGCGGTTGCGGCGCGCCGGCTCGTGACAAAAGAAGTTCACATTGAATGGCGCGCGGGTCCTGCCCTGCAACTCGACAATGGCATCACGGGCGGCGGCCGGGTCTGCGGCCCCCAGCCCAAGTGCCCCAAGTCCGCCCGCATCTGACACGGTGGCCGCAAGCCTTGGCGTGGACACCCCAGCCATCGGGGCCTGAAATATCGGCAGGTCGATGGGGACCAGGCGAGACAAGATGGCGGTCGGCGTCATGGAATGCTCCTTGCAGCTGAAACCGACCATGCGCTTGCGGTGGGGGGACATCAACCGCTGCTTGGCCGCGTTGCTCTTGCAATCCCGAGCGCAGTTCCTATCCTTGGCGTGATCTGCTGACCGGAGACACTTCGACATGGACATGACCCTCGCCGCCTTCACCCTTCCGGTATCGCTGCAAGAAGTCCTGTCCCATGCCCGCCTTCGTTTCCCTGTCCGCCCTGTCTTGGTCCAAGCCTGACGGCACCCCCCTTTTCACCGATCTCGACCTGAGTTTTGGTCCCGAACGCACTGGCGTCATCGGGCGAAACGGGACTGGAAAGACCACGCTGCTGCGCTTGCTCTCGGGTGAATTGCGCCCCGCGTCGGGGCAAGTCCAGGCCTCGGGTTCCGTCGCCATGATGCGCCAGGATGCGATGGGGCATCCCCGAGACACGATCGCCGACCTGTTCGGTGCGAGCGCCCAGCTGGATCTTATCGACCGGGCCGAAGCCGGGCGCGCCGCGCCAGATGAGCTGGTCCATGCCGACTGGACCCTGCCCGCGCGGATCGAGGCCGCACTTCTGCGCTGCGGGCTTTCGGTTCCCCCGGCGACGCCGCTTGCGTCGCTGTCGGGAGGCCAGCGCAGTCGCGCGGCACTGGCCGCGCTGATCCATGCCGAGCCGGACTTCCTGCTGCTGGACGAGCCGACCAACAATCTTGACCGGGCCGGGCGCGACCACGTCCTTGATCTGGTCCGCGGCTGGCGGCGGGGCATGATCGTCGTCAGCCACGACCGCGAACTGCTGGAGGAAATGGATGCCATCGTCGAACTGACCTCGCTGGGCGCCACCCGCTATGGCGGCAACTACAGCGTCTTCAGGTCGCGAAAGGACAGCGAGTTGAACGCGGCGCAGCAGGATCTGGCCCATGCCGAGAAGGCCCGCGCCGAGGCGCAGCGCCGTGCCCGCCAAGCAGCCGAACGCAAGGCGCGCAAGGACGGCGCGGGTCACAGGGCAAGGGCCAGGGGCGATCAGCCGAAAATCCTGCTGGATGCCGCGAAAGGGCGGTCCGAAGCATCAGGTGGCGCGGGCACCCGCCTGCGCGAAGCGCGGCAAGAGGCCGCCGAAGAGGCACTTTCAACCGCCCGCGCCCGTATCGAGGTGCTCAACCCCCTCGATATGGACATTCCCTCGACGGGGCTGCCATCGGGAAAACTGGTCCTGCGCCTCGAAAACGTCAGCGGCGGATATGACACGGGCCATCCCGTGATCCGCGACCTTTCGCTGGCCCTGACCGGGCCCGAGCGGATCGTCATCTCGGGACCGAATGGCAGTGGCAAATCGACGCTTCTGCGCCTGATCACAGGAGAGCTGGCACCTGAAAAGGGCCGGATCGACCTGGCGGTGCCGTTCGCGGTGCTGGACCAGCATCTTGGGCTGCTAGACCCCGACCGCACCCTGCGCGAGAATTTCCAGGTGCTGAACCCCAGGGAGAATGCCCATATGGCCCATGCGGCGCTGGCCCGGTTCGGATTCCGCGCCGCCGACGCCCTGCGGCTTGCCAGCACCCTAAGCGGCGGAGAACGTCTGCGCGCGGGCCTCGCATGCGCGTTGGGAGCCACGCCCCCGCCCATGCTGCTGATCCTGGACGAGCCGACCAACCATCTGGACCTTGACGGGATCGCGGCGCTTGAGGCCGCGCTGGAGTCCTATGACGGGGCAATTCTGGCGGTCAGCCATGACGCCGGCTTCCTTGCCTCGCTTTCTGCCGATCATGTTCTGGACCTGGCGGAAGCGGCGCCGCCCGGCTTCAGGGCCTGACCTTTTCGACGGCGATCACCGTATCCAGAACCGTTGCCCGGACGCCGTTCGGTCCGGTGGCCTCACGCTCGATCGGACCAACGAAGACCCGCCTCCACTCCGGCAGGTCCAGTACGGCCAGATCTTCTTCGGCGGTCGGATAGGCGGTTTCGGGATCGGCCCATGACCAGGGTGGGCAGGAACCATGCGCTGCGATCAGAAGCAGGCCGCCCGGCGCCACCCCCGCCGCCGCGCGGCGCAGTGCGCCCAGCCGGTCAAATTCGACGGGCGAGTGCATGAACATTGAAAAGGCCAGGTCGAACGTCCCCTCAGGGACGGTCGCAGACAGGTCGTGACATTCAAAGCGCGTCATGGAACCAACGCCCGCAGCCTGAGCCGAGGCGCGGGCGGCGGCCAGCGCCGTTTCCGAGACATCGGCCCCGGTTACATGCCAGCCCTGACCCGCAAGCCAGATCGCGTCGTCGCCACGCCCGCAGCCCAGATCCAGCGCGCGCCCAGGTGCGCGCCCAGCCACGAACCGCACCAGCATCGTAGAAGGTCGACCGTTCGACGGTGTCGTCATCTTGCCATAGTGGCGTTCCCAGAACGAGCGGGAGGTTTCATCCGGGTTCAGGACGGGTTTCATTCTCTGTCGCCTTTCGTCATGCCTGCAGCACGGCACTGGGACTGGCCGTGTCCGCGAATCTCATGTAACATCAAATGAACCATGAATGTGCCTGAGTCAATCTTTCGCACTTTCGTTTGATACGTGAAAGGATCCTCATGCGCCCCGACAGTCGCCTGCCCCGCGTTCTGCACGCGCTGCTGCACCTTGATCATCTGGACCGCCCGGCGACATCGGAAGAGATCGCGATGATGCTGGGAACCAACGCCGCAGTGGTGCGACGGACCATGGCGGGGCTGCGCGACGCGGGCATCTTGACCTCGTCCAAAGGACACGGCGGGGGATGGGCGCTGGCGCGCGGGCTGGATGAAATCTCGCTGCTGGCGCTTTACCAGGCCCTTGGCTCCCCTGCACTTTTCGCGATCGGGACGGACGAAGACACACCCTCGTGCCTGCTCGCGCGGGCGGCGAATGCCGCGACCAACGCGGCGCTTGCTGCAGCGCGGCGCGAGTTCGAGGCGGCCTTGCAGGCCGTTTCGGTCGCCCAGATCGTGTCCCTGCCGGCACCCCAACCGAGGGAATGCGGCCACGCCAAGAGCTGAAGCCGATGTGTGTTCGTGAAAGCGGGGGCCTCGGCGGCGCGCCCCGCCCGAAACGCTCAGACCGGGGCCGTTTCCACGCGCGCGCAGCCCCGGATCTCGTCAAGCGAGGCGATGCCCAGCCGCTCCAGCAATTCCCGGAGATCGTCAATAAGGCGCGGAAAGTAATCCGGCCTGCTCATGCTTGCCGCGCCGATCTGCACCAGATGGGCGCCTGCCATGATGTATTCGACAACGTCCTCGGCCGTGACGATTCCGCCCGCGCCGATCACCGGGCGGGTCGCGACCTGGGCCGCCTGCACGCAGCGCCACAGCGCGAAGGGCTTTACGCCCGATCCGGAATAACCGCCAAACCCGGTCGAGCCGCAGACAAATGCCCGGCGGTGGATGTCGATGCGCGCGCCGGGAATGGCGTTGAACAGTACCGTCCCGTCCGCCCCCCCGCGTTCCGAGGCCGAGACGAAATCCTCGATCACCATCTTGGCCGAGGTCGCGGCCTTGGACCACAGCACGACCTTGCCATCCGCCGCCGCGCTGAGGGCGCGGAACATGTCTTCGTTATTCGCGGGATTGTCCCAGTAGGACGGCTCATCCCGACCGGCATAGGGGAAGTTGCCATTGACCTCGACCCCTGCGATACGCCCGGAGGCGACGCAGGCGCGGATCATCTGCACCAGTTGCGCCCGCGTCGGCGCCTTGATGTCCACGAAGATCGGCACCTCTTCCGCGGGCAGGTGCGGCAAGATTTCCGCGATGAAGCGGTCAAGCGTCATGTTGTTGATGCCGAAGGCCGACAGATAGCCATGCTCGGTATGGGCAAAGCGGCGGCAGCGGTTCGGCTCTCCCTGCCAGGGCAGGAACGAGTTCGCGACGACCGCACCAAGCTGCGTGATATCGATCACGTCCATATATTCGATGATGTTCCCGAACGTGCCGGCGGCGGTCATGATCGGGTTGCGGAAGGTGACGTTGCGGGCACCCATCGGCACGGTGACGGAAAGATCCAAGCCTGACCTCCTCAGATGAAAGGTGCGGATGAGAATTGCAGCCGCACGAGGTCGACGCGCGGCAGCGCAAACCACGGACCGACGCGGCAGCTTGCCTCACCGTCCTTGTTGTCCCACAGGTTCACATGGCAGCTTCGGCAGGCACCGATGCCGCAGCTCATGTCCATATTGGCGAAAATGAACGGGTCGGCGGCAGGAAATTCCCTGACAAAACCCTGCAGCCGCAGCGGATCCAGCGCAAGAAAGACCGAGGGCCACGCCCGCCCCTGATCCGTACGCTGCCGCAATTCGGCCCACAGGTTCTGGTCCAGGTCTTCTTCGACCAGGATCTCGGCCCCTTCCGCTGCATACGGCGCAACGCGGTAATGAAAGGATCGCGTCGTCACGATCAGCGCCCCCGGACCAACGGGCACGGCGGGGGTCTCGTTCGACCAGACGGTCAAATCCGCACCGACGCAGGGCAGCACGTCCCCTGAGCCAAAGCGGGTCAGAAGGGCCGCACCACCGTCAGGCCGGGCATCCACGGTCGCGGTGCGGCAAAACGGGCTGTGGTGGTGGCCATCCTGGAAAACGACGGTCTGGCCTGGACGAGCCTCGGGCGGCAAGCCCGAGACATCAAGCGCGAGCCAGCGCCATTGTTCGTCCTGGCGGATGGACCGAACACCCGAGATGCGAATTTCGTTCAAGAATCGCATGGGCTTACCTGACCATCAGCGTGGCACCCGGACCCGGCGGCAGATCCCACAGCACCCAGAAGACTAGCTGGATCACCAGCACCGCCAGAATGGCCAGCGCATAGGGCATGGCCAGGACAAGTGGCGTCCCGACCTTGACCGGCTCGGTGCCTTTCGGCCGCCACTTGTTCAGCAGGCCGATCACAAGGATCAGGAAGGGATTGACCGGGCAAACCGCATTCAGCGGCGCGTCCCCGATACGATAGATCATCTGCGTTGCCGCAGGAGTATAGCCAAGCGCCAGCATCAGCGGAACGAAGATGGGCGCATACATCACCCACAGCACGCTGCCCGAGATGATGAACAGGTTCGATACCGAGACCAGCAGCAGGAACAGGAAGATCGCCACGCCCGGCGAGGCCTGGATGCCCTGCAGCATGACCACGCCATAGCTGCCGATATATTCGCCGATATGGCTGTCGTTGAAGAACTTCAGGAACACCACCGCCGCAGCCGAGACGACAAGGAAGAAGGACATCGACGAAATGCCGTTCTTCATCCAGTCGGCGGCCTGACCCAGCGATTTCATCCGTCCGGTGAACCAGCCAAAGACGATCCCCGACAACGCGAAATACAACGAGATCAGCACGACGATGCCACCCATGAAGGGCGATTTCGGCACGATCTGCCCGCCCTCTCCGCGCAGCGCGCCGCCTTCGGGCAGCAGCATGGCAAGGATGGCAGCAAGATACAGGACCGTAAAAATCCCCGCCGCAATCAGGCCGCGGCCCTCGTTGCCATGCTCGCTGGGGGTTTCCTCGACGATTTCGGGGGCGATTTCCAGTTCCCCGACCTTGTTCGGGGCCAGTTTCGACGGCACCAGGAAATAGGTCACGAGCACCATCGCAGCCGTCGCCGTCAAGGCACTGAACGCGTTGAAATACCAGTTCATGATTGGCGAGATGTTCGCCGCCTCGGCCACTTCCGGGGGCAGCACGCTGGCCGTAATGCCCGACAGCACGGTATCCGTCTGGTTGATGACCAGCGAGGCGGAAAAGCCCGCGGTATTCCCCACAAAGACAAGGATGATGCCCAGCCACGGGTTCAACCCCATCTGGAAGAACAGCGTCGCGGCCAGCGGCATCAGCACGAACATGGCGGCGTCGCCGAACACGTCGCCGTTGATCGCCAGAAATGACACGACGCTGATCACTGCGAACTTGGGCACGCGGCGCATCAGCCCGCGAATGACCGAGGACAGGAAGCCCGAATGTTCTGCGACCGAAATCCCCATCATCACGACGAGCGTCAAGGCGATCGGCGGGAAGCCGACCAGCAACTTGGGAAACTCGACCAGTAGGTTGGCGAAATAGGGCGCGGTCAGGATGTTCTCAATCGCCACGGTCTTGGCGACCTCTTGCCCGGTCACCGGATCGACGGTCGAGAAGGAAAGCGACACGCCCGCCAACGGCAGCGACAGCAACGCCGTCAGCGCGGCAAGCACGATCAGCAGCGTGAAGGGCTCCGGTAGTCGGTTGATGATGTTTTCGAGCCTGTCGAAAATATTGCTGCGCAGTGCGCGCGTCTCGTCCATCGGAATCCCCCCCACCGCGCCTGTCGGCGCATCAACAGGCTGTGCTTATTCCGCAAGCAACCGGGAAAAGGAAGCGCGGGTGCATCAATATTGGAAAACCTTTTCAGATTTCGCCTTTTGGGTTTCGCGCCATCACGCTGGCGACCAGCGGTCAGCCACAGCCCCTGCCTTTGGCCGATATGCGGCGGAAATTATTTCTCTTGCCTCGGCGGCGTGATCCAATAGTGCTTCGACCCCAGCAGCGCCCTGCCACAGGGGGCCCCGAGACAGGAGGCACGAAGATGAGCGCGACACCCGAGGCCAAGGGCCGACTGACGCCCGGCGATATCCTGGCCCGCAAGGGGGGCTCGCCGGTTGTGTGTCTGACCGCCTATACCACGCCCATGGCCCAGTTGGCCGATGCGTCCTGCGATCTCGTACTGGTCGGGGACAGTCTGGGAATGGTGCTGCATGGCCTGCCCTCGACCCTGGGGGTGACGATGGAGATGATGATCCTGCATGGCCGGGCGGTAGCGCGAGGATTGAATCGCGCCTGCATGGTCGTCGACATGCCCTTCGGCTCGTACGAGGAAGGACCCGAACAAGCCTTTCGCAATGCCGCCCGGCTGATGGCCGAAACCGGTTGCCAGGCGGTGAAGCTGGAAGGCGGGCAGCACATGGAAGCGACGATCCGCTTTCTGGTCCACCGCGGTATTCCGGTGATGGGCCATGTCGGCCTGACTCCGCAGTCGGTCAACACGCTTGGCGGCTACAAGGTACAGGGCCGGGGCGAAGACGGCGCGCGCGTGCTGGCCGATGCCCGCGCCGTGGCCGAGGCAGGCGCCTTTTCCGTCGTTCTGGAAAAGCTGCCGGGCACGCTCGGGGCCGAAATCACGGCCGCGCTTCCCATTCCGACGATCGGCATTGGCGCGGGTGCGGATTGTGACGGCCAGATTCTGGTCGTCGATGACATGCTGGGTCAGTTCGCAGGCTTTCGTCCGAAATTCGTCCGCCGCTATGCGGAACTGGGGAATGCAGCGGCGGACGCGATCGCGGCCTATGCGGCCGACGTCCGCGCGCGCCAGTTTCCCGGCCCCGAACATATCTTCGAGGGGAAAGCACGGTGACCACGCCCATTATCAGGCCGCTTGACGATTTGCGTGCCCAGGTCCGAGGCTGGAAGTCCCGCGGTGAAACCATCGGCGTCGTTCCGACCATGGGCGCGCTGCATGACGGGCACCTTAGCCTGGTCCATGCCGCAAAGGCCTCGTGCGACCGCGTGATCGTCACGCTGTTCGTGAATCCGCGCCAGTTCAACTCGGCCGAGGATTTCGCGAAATATCCCCGTACCGAGGTCGCCGATGCCGCCCTTCTGGCCCCGTTGGGCGTCGATGCCCTTTTCGTGCCCGATGCGGCCGAAGTCTATCCACCCGGCCACTCCACCGTGATCTCTGTCTCGGGCGTCAGCGAGCCGCTGGAAGGCGCGCATCGCCCCGGCCATTTCGATGGCGTAGCCACGGTGGTCGCGCTTCTGTTCAACATGACCGGGGCGGACCGGGCCTTCTTCGGGGAAAAGGACTGGCAGCAATTGCTGGTCGTTCAACGGCTGGTCCGGGACTTGAAGATGCCGGTCGAGATCGTCGCCTGCCCATCGGTCCGGGCCGGGGATGGCCTCGCGCTGTCCTCCCGCAACCAGCGTCTGTCGCCGGGCGCGCGCGGCCATGCAGCGACCCTGCCCGCAGTGATGTTTCGTGCCGCGAACGACATGGGTTCGGGCGCAGAGATCGACGCCACACTGGACGCAGCGCGCAGCGATCTGACAGGCGCGGGCTTCGGACCCGTCGAGTATCTTGAGCTGCGAGACGCCCTTACCTTGGGTGCTGCACTGCCGGGCCAACCCGCGCGACTACTGGCGGCGGCATGGCTGGACGGCGTCCGGCTGATCGACAACGTCGCCGTGACACTGCCGGACTAAGCCTGGCCTGCGCTCAGTGCTTCACCACGCCGTCCAGCTTGTCGGGATTGCGCGTGACGAAGATCGCGGTGATGCGGCTATCCTCTATCTCCAGCGCGGTGGTCTGCAGCGTGCCATTGACCCGGCTGACAAAGCCCGGCAGGCCATCGATCACCGTCGCACCCAGAAATTCGTTGTGCTCGCCAAACTTGCGGGCAAGCCCAAGAAACAGCCGGACAAGGTTGGGCGCGCCCTCGATCACGTTGGGATAGGACAGGACCTTGCCGCCACCGTCCGAGCGCAGGCTGGCCCCCTCGGCCAGCATCGCGCCAAGCTTTGCCGCGTCACCCGAGGAACAGGCGTCGAAAAAGGCGCGGGCGATTTCGTCTCCGGCATCGCGGGGAACGGCATAGCGGGGGCGGTCGATGCGGACATGTTCGCGGGCGCGCGCGGCAAGCTGGCGTGTCGCTGCCGGATTGCGCCCGATCGTGTCCGCGACCTCGTCCAGGGGACGGCCAAAAACGTCATGCAGCAGAAAGGCCGCGCGCTCCAACGGCGACAACCTTTCCAGCGCCATCATCAAGGATAGCGTCAGGTTATCGGGCCGAAGCGCGTCATCTTCCTCCTCGATCAGCGGTTCGGGCAGCCACGTGCCCGGATAGGTCTCGCGCCGGGCCCGGGCCGATTTCATCTGGTCAAGGCACAGCCGCGACACCACGCGGGTCAGCCAGGCCGCGGGTTCGATCACCGCCTCGCTGTCCGACCTGCTCCAGCGAAGCCATGCCTCTTGCACGATATCCTCGGCCTCGCCATGCGATCCGAGCATCCGATAGGCCAGACGCAGCAGCCGGGGCCGCTGCGCCTGAAACAAGGCAAGCGCGTCAGGCCGCATTGGCCCGCGCCTCGGGCAGGCTGGTCCCATGGGTGGCGCGGAAACCGACCTGGATGCGGTTCCACATGTTGATCGCCCCGATCGCCAGGGACAACCAGGCCCGTTCATCTTCGTTAAAGGCGGCAACCACTTCCGCCCAGTCCGCGTCCGGCGCGCCGGTGCTGGCGACCAGGGTCAACGCTTCGGTCCAAGCCAGCGCAGCGCGTTCGCGCGGGGAATAAAGGCTGCTTTCACGCCATGCGGGGAGCATGTGCAGGCGCAGTTGCGTCTCGCCATCCTTCAGCGCCTCGGCGACGTGCATCTGAATGCAAAAGGCACAACCGTTGATCTGGCTGGCGCGCAGTTTGACAAGGTGCAGCAGGCGCGGCTCAAGCGTGCTGCCCTTGATCGCCGTCTCAATCGCCATCAGCGGCTCGAACCCGGATTTGGCGCGTTTGAAATAGTCGGTCATGCGGGGGGTCATCATCGTCTCCTGTGTCATCTGATACTAGCTTGACGAGGCGACGGGGCCAGATGTGACACGCGGCGAAAGATTTATTCTTCGCCGCGTGTTTTCTTATCGCGCTGTAATGGCGCTTCAGCAGGTGGCTGCCAGCGGCGCGGCCCGGCGGCGACCCAACCATACAAGGCCCAGGCCAGCCGCCGCCAACAATCCGCCGGCGACCGGCACCGCAGCATAGCCGTAGCCCGCGCCGATCACGGCTCCGCCCAGGGCCGCGCCAACGGCATTGCCAAGGTTGAACGCCCCGATATTGATCGACGAGGCCAGACCCGGCGCTTCGGACGCGGCCTGCATGACCCGCATCTGGACCGGCGGGACGATGGCGAAGGCGGCAGCGCCCCAGAATAGCAGGGTCAGCGCGGCGCCGACTGTGGTACCAAGCAGCAGCGGCGCGGCCAGCATGATCGTCGCCAGCGCAGCCAGGAAGATCGCCGTAGCGCCCTCAAGCGACCAGTCGGCCAGCCGACCGCCAAGCCAGTTCCCGATGGTGAAGCCCAATCCGATCAGCACGAGGGACAGGGTCACGAACCCTTCCGAGGCGTTGGTCAGCGTCTGAAGCAGTGGCGCGACATAGGTATACAGCGTGAACATCGCGCCCGCACCCATCACCGTCGTCAGCATGGCAATCAGCACCTCGGGGCGAACCAGGACCTTCAGCTCGCGCCGGACATCGGGGCGCTCGCCGGGAATACCCTTGGGCAGCGCCAGCGCCAGCGCCGTGATCGTGACAAGGCCTAGGACCGCCGTGCCCGCGAAAGCCTCACGCCAGCCGATCTGTTGGCCGACCCATGTCGCGACCGGCACGCCACCGATATTGGCGATGGTCAGGCCCATGAACATCGTGGCCACCGCGCTTGCCTGCCGCTCACGCGGCACCACACTGGCCGCGACGACTGCGCCAAGACCAAAGAAGGCACCGTGGTTCAGACTGGTCACGATCCGCGACAGAAGCAACGTCCAGTAATCCGGGGACAACGCCGACATCAGGTTCCCGACGGTGAAAATCCCCATCAGCGCGATCAGCGCCGCGCGCTTTCCGAAGCGGGCGAACAGCAGAGTCATCACCGGCGCCCCGACCATCACGCCGATGGCATAGGCACTGACCAGAAGTCCCGCACGAGGGATCGAGACATCGACCCCTTGGGCGATCACGGGCAACAGACCCATGGGAGAGAACTCGGTCGTGCCAATGGCGAAGGCGCCGATCGCCAGGGCAAGAAGCGGCCAGCTTGAATTGCGGGTCTGCATGTTACGCGGTCCAATCGGGGGCAAGGCCCGCGGGATCAACCAGACGGCCATCCGCACGGGCAAGGCCCGAGATCGCCGCCATGTCGTCATCGCTGAGCGTGAAGTCGAAGATGTCGAAATTCTCGGCCACGCGGCCGGGCCGGGCGGTCTTGGACAGGGCGATATGCCCTTGCTGGATCAGCCAGCGCAATCCGACCTGGGCCGCAGTTTTGCCATGCGCCGCCGCGATCCGTCCGATGACCGTGTCACGCGGGACTGCTCCGTCGGCCATCCCGTAATAGGCCGTCAGCGCGGTTCCGGTTTCCGCTGCCAGCGCGGCAAGCGCCGACTGGTCCAGATAGGGATGCATCTCGACCTGATTGGTGACGATGGGCGCGGCACTGGCAGCGATCGCCTGGCGCAGCTGGCCCCGATTATAGTTGCTGACGCCGATGAACCGCGCCTTGCCAGAGGCATGGACCTCGTTCAGCCAGTCAACCTGCTTGGCCACCGACACCTGGTCGCCCGGCCAATGGGCCAGAAGCAGGTCGACATGATCGGTGCCCAGTTTCTCAAGGCTTTCCTCGACCGAAGCGGCAAAGCGGGTTTCGCTGTAGTTCGATACCCAGACCTTCGTGGTCAGGAAAAGCTCGTCCCGCTGTGCACCGGCCAGCGCAAGGGCGCGTCCAAGGGCAGCCTCATTCTCATAGATCTGGGCGGTGTCGAAATGGCGGAAACCCGCCTCAAGCGCGGCGGGAACGACCGCTTCAACCTCGGCATCGGACATGCGGAACACGCCAAAGCCAAGCGCGGGGATCCGGGCCCCGTGGGCATCCACATATTGCATCGTAAACTCCTGTTCGGCGCAGGCGCGCGCCCTGCGGTCATGAAAGGGCAAATAGCGCCCGCCCTGCCGCTTGATAATCGCGCGCATCGGCACATTATCTGTGAAGCAAATTCACAAGAGGCCATGAATGGACAACCGTGCGGGCGAAATGCAGGTTTTCCTGCGGGTGGTCGAAAGCGGCAGCTTTTCCGACGCGGCCCGGCAATTGCGGATGACGCCCTCGACCGTTTCGAAACTGATTGCGCGGATCGAGGCGCGGTTGGGCGTCCGGCTGCTGGAACGCTCGACCCGGCGGCTTGCCCTGACTGCCGAGGGCCGGATTTACTATCAACGCAGCCAGTCCCTGCTGACCGAGCTGGAAGAGATCGAACGCGACCTGTCGCATGGGGCGGCCAGTATCAGCGGCACGGTCCGGATCACCTGCTCGGTCGGTTTCGGGATCGTCGGGGTCGAGCCGCTGCTTCCCGCCTTTTGGGCTGCTTACCCAAATATCGTGATCGACCTGTCGCTGTCTGACGAGATCGTCGATCTTTATCTGGATCGCACCGATGTCGCGTTCCGGGTTGGGCAGTTGCCCAGTTCCGGCCTGATGGCACGCAAGCTGGGGACCGCGCCGCGCAAGATCGTGGCCTCGCCAGATTACCTGCGCCGGAATGGCACGCCGTCAAGTTTCGACGACCTGGCGCGGCACAGCTTCCTTGGCCTCAACTTCCGCCGCAGCGAGGTCATGGGTCCGTCGCGCGACGTCAGCCGTGTCCCGGATCGTGGCGTCGCCGGACCGCTTCAGACCAACAATGGCGAAACCTTGCGCCGCATGGCGGTGGCCGGGATGGGACTGGCGCGCATGGGGGAATTCCACGTGCGCGAGGATCTGAGGTCAGGGCGACTGGTGGAGATCCTTCCTGATGCCACGCGCGGCGACAACGAGGACGTCCATGCCCTGTTCCTGGGCGGGGAAAGAATGCCCCACCGCGTCCGCGCGCTGCTTGACTTCATGACTCCGAGACTGCGCAGCTTTCTGGACGCGGCAAATTAGCGATCAGCAATCCGGCAGTCCCGCGACAGTCGCAACGGCATCGCCCTTTGGACGGATCAACTTTGCGGGTGAGCGCTCAAAAGTCTTGCGGCCCCGCTTGTATCCCGCGACAGGCAGCGCGATGCCCGTAAAAGCCTCTGTCAGGTTGTCGGCGTCCAGCACCACAAGGTCAGCCTGATCGCCGATCCGAAGCCCATAGTCGCGAATGCCCAGCATCCGCGCCGGACCATGGGTCACCATGTCCAGACAGACCGGAAAATCAGCCGCGCCCAGATGCATGATATTGGCGTATAGATTGGCCATGCGCAGCAGCGAGCAGTCGCCATAGGGTGTAAAGGGGTTCATGACGTTGTTCGTGGCAACCGCCACCCCAACCCCCGCGCCCGCCAGCAGATGGACCGGCGCGACGCCACGCGGCGCGCGATGCCCCTGATCCATTCCATTCAGATAAAGATCGGTCGAGGGCAGGGCCACCACCGCAACGCCCGCCTCGGCCAGCCGCGCGGCATGGTGGCCGATCCGGTCATCCTCCATCACCGCCAGTTTCGTGGCATGACCGATCGTGACGCGGCCCTGCCAGCCGTGGCGCATGGTCGCATCGCAGACCGCATCCATATGCGTCCAACCGGGATCAAGGTCGAAATCAAGGTGGAAATCCAGGTCCACATCATGACGGACCGCCATGCCGAAAAGCCACTCGATCTGCCCGACCGGGTCGACATCGGTATAGGGACAGCCGCCCAGAAGATCGGCGCCCTGTGTCAGCGCCTGTTCCAACAGGGCTTTCCCCTCGGGGTCGTTGGTCAGCCCCTCTTGGGCGAAAGCGCAGATCTGGATGTCCATAGCGAAGGCATAGTCCTGCTGCAGCCGCCTGACCGCGTGAAAGCTGCGCAAACCGGCGCGCGTGTCCACTTCGACATGGCTGCGCATCCGCATGGTCCCCTGCGCGATCGCCGCCTCGACCACGCGGGCGCCGCGGGCATGGACATCCTCGATCGTAAATTCACGCTTTAGGCGCGAGACCTCTTCTACCGCCTCGCGCAGCCCCCCCGCCTGACCGCATCGGCAGATCAGTCCCGCCTTGTCCAAGTGGATATGCGCTTCGACAAAACCGGGAACGACGATCCGCCCACCCAGGTCATCGGTCAGGATGTCCGCGCCAGCGAGCGTGCCAAGGCCTGCGATCCGCCCATCCCGAATGCCGATATCGCAAGGCGCCTGCCCCCAGGGTCTGGCATTGCGGAGCATCAGGTCAAACGGCGCGGCGGTCATGATTCTTGAAACTGTCCAAATAGATTGCATCTATCTTCTGTATGCAGTTATTGCGCTCCATAGCAATGAACGAGGTGAATGATGGATCCCCGAGCCCAACGAGATCTTCAGGCGGTGAAAGATTATCTGGAGGCTTCGATGACACCCGACCCCGAGCGCGCCGCACGCTTCGTCGCTCCGGGCTTCCTCTGTCGCTTCACCGGCAACCGTCAGTTCGATACCGCAACTGGCCCGACTTCGTTCAACGCGGCACGCTATAAATGGGTGAAGAAGCGGATCGAGCGTTACGACGTCGTGCCGGGAACGCAGGAAACCACGGTCTATAGCCTTGGATTTCTGTTTGGCGAATGGCCCGATGGCACGGCCTTTGATCACAACCGCTATATCGACCGCTTTGTCGTCCGCGACGGGCTGATCCTGGAAACGGACGTCTGGAACGATAGCGCGGAATGGATTCTTGATCCGTCTGTGGGGCGGCGCTGATCAGCCCGTCGCGTAGGGGGTCAGGATGCTGACCAAATCGCGGCTGCGCCCCGCTTCTCCGTCCAGAAGGGCACGGGTGGAGACCGCCTCCAGATGCTCGGCCATCAGGGCCGCGGCCCGGTCGGCGGGCCCCGAGCGGATCACGCGTATCAGCTCAAGATGCTCGCTGATCGCGCAGTCCGACGAATAGGGCCGCCCCAATGCCGACAGCGAAAGCCCCGCCCTGTAACAGATTTCCGTGACATAGCGGATCAGGATCGGCTTGCCTGTCATCTCGGCCAGCCGGATGTGGAACTCGGTCGCAAGCCGGATCGAGGCACCCTCGGGGCCGCTTCGGGCGTCGTGTTCGCGCGTCACGATCCCCTGCAACTCTTTGGCCTGTGCCTCAGTCAGGCGTCCCGCAAGATGCTGAACCACCTGCCGTTCCAGCGCGACCCGGATGTCGAAGATGTCACGCGCATCTTCGGGCGTCGGCGTGGCGACGGTCGCAATCCGGTTGCGGCGCAAGTCGACCAGCCCCTCGGCCGCAAGCTGGCCCAGTGCATGGCGAGCAATCGTCCGACTGACGCCGAAGCTTTCGCCAAGCGAATCCTCGGGCAGGCGGTCGCCGGGCATCAAAGCCCCGTCGATGATCGCGTGGCGGATACCCTGACAGATGATGGAAACACGGTCACCCTCGGCCCGGGCTGTCTTGCGCGTCGTGGTCATGATCCCCTTTCCCGGCCCCAGTTGATCCTGGCCATGGGCTGCATTGAATTTGAACCAGAATCTGCATGCAGTTTATGCATGTGTCCTGGCATCAAACTTCACCCAACCCCTCCATCGCACACAGCGGGACAAAGCGAAAGTTTCCCAATGCCCGTCCGACCGAAGATTTTTTGTCTTTCGCAGGGATGAAAATACGCGGCGGCTACCTAACCCTTTTGACGGGAAACAAGGGACGGCGCGACGTGGTGGACGACGCGCGCTAAACCAGCTCGGCGGTAACGATTTCAAATGGTAGCAGTCACGCATGGGGGCGGCCGGCAGCTTGCGCCGGCCGCTTCCCATGCTCCCTAGGCTGCAGAAACCAGCGCGTCGAGCCGGGCCCGCTGATCCGCGGTAAAGCGGATTCCGGCGGCAGCGATATTCTCGCGCAGATGCCCGCGCGACGAGGTGCCGGGGATCAGCAGGATGTTCGGCGCGCGCGCCAGCAGCCAGGCCAACGCCACCTGCTGCGGGGTGAACCCCATCTCAGCCGCAATCGCCGACAGGCCCGAGGATTGCAAAGGATTGAACCCGCCAAGCGGGAAATAGGCCGCATAGCCGATCCCATCCGCCGCCAGTGCATCGATCAGTGCATCGTCATTGCGCTGGACCAGGTTGTAGTGGTTCTGCACGCAGACAATCGGGGCGATGTCGCGCGCGATTGCCAGCTGGTTCATGGTGACGGTACTGATGCCGATATGGGCGATCAGGCCCTCTTCCTGCAAGGCGCGCATGACCCGCATCGGTGTCGCGATATCATCCTCGCGGCCGCCCATGCGCAGGTTCACGATCTGCATCTGTTGCAGGCCCAGGCGTTTCAGGTTGTCCTCGACCGATTGGCGAAGGAAGTCCTCGCTCCGCTCAAGGATCCAGTCCCCCTTGTCGTCACGCCATGCCCCGATCTTGGTCACGATGACCAGTTCCTGCGGATAGGGGTGAAGCGCCTCTCGGATCAGGCGATTGGTGACATGGGGGCCGTAGAAATCGCTGGTATCGATGTGATCAACCCCCAGCGCCACGGCCTCGCGCAGGACCGCAAGCGCCTCGTCCACGTCCTTGGGGGGGCCAAAGACATGCTGGCCCGCAAGCTGCATCGCGCCATAGCCCATCCGGTTGACGCTAAGCGCGGTGCCCGGAAAGGTGAAGCGGCCCGCGGCCGCCGCTGGCAAGGATTGGGTCGATGTCATGAAAAGCACTCCCTTGGTGGATCGGCTCGTCACACCAATCTGGCACATGAACGCGCGATTGATAACCGGTCCGGAGAGGTTCCTTCAGCCCTCCATCTCGGGCGCGGCGACAAAGCGCCACTTGCGCAGGGGTCCGGCCATGACGTTCAGGTAGTAAAGCTCGAACCCGTGAGGCGCGCCGCAGGGATGATGGCCGCGGGGAACAAGAACGACGTCGCCGTCTCGGACTGCCATCGCCTCGTCCAGCGTCCCGTCATCGGTATAGACCCGCTGCAACCCCCAGCCCCGACCGGGATTGATGCGATGGTAATAGGTTTCCTCAAGATAGGTGATACGGGGAAAGTCGTCTTCGTCATGCCGGTGGCTGGGATAGCTTGACCAGTTGCCCGAAGGGGTGAAGACTTCGGTCACCAGCAGGCTGTCGCAGAAATCCTCTGCCTCCATCGCGATGTTGTTGATCCAGCGCGTGTTGCTGCCCTCGCCACGCTGGGTCAGGGTGATCCCTTCCGGACCGATCCGACGCGCAGGGTGGCCACCGCGCCCCGGCGCGCTGCATACCGCGACGACGCAGTCAGTTTCGGCCCGAACTTGCCAAGAACTGCCGTTCGGGACGTAAAGGCAATGCGGGGGGGTCTTTTCAAAGACATCCATCCGTTGCCCCAGGATACCCCAGTCGCGATCCGCAGCCGTGATCGCGGCCTTGCCCTGGACCATGACCAGAATGACCTCGCGGTCCCCGGTCTGCTCGGCCGCTTCCTCGCCGGCGCGCAGCTGATAAAGGCCAAAGCCGACATATCTCCAGCCCGCAGAAAGCGGAGAGATGTCATGCACCTTGCCGTGGCTGCCAAAAGGCTTTCGTAAAAGATCCGCCATGCGATCCCCTCCTTTCTCAGACAGCCTTGACCGACGTGCGGTCCAGACCGGCTTCGACCGCCGCCGCTTTCAGCGCGGCAAGTCCCATCGACTGGTATTTCAACGGATTGCGCAGCTTCGGGTCCTGCTCTGCCTCGATGACCAGCCAGCCGTCATAGCCCGCTTGCGCCAGGATGCGCAGCAAGGGCAGGAAGTCGATCCCACCCTCTGGATCACCGGGCACGGTAAAGGCTCCCGCCAGCACGCCCTGGATAAAGGACAGGCGTTCAGCCCGGACGCGTTCGGTCGCCGGGCGACGGATGTTCTTGGCATGGAAATGCGCGACCCGCCCGACATGTCGCGCCAACACCGTCGCCGGATCGCCCCCACCAAAGGTGCAATGACCGGAATCGAACAGCAGATGAGTGGCGGGGCCCGTGGCGGCCATGAAGGCGTCGATTTCCTCGGGGCTTTCGACCACGGTTCCCATGTGGTGATGATAGGCCAGCGTGATCCCCTGATCCGCCAGATACGCGGCGAAATCTTCGATCTTCGCGCCAAAGGCCGCCATCTCGTCAGCATTCAGCCGCGGGCGATCGTTCACCGGAACATCAGGGCGGCCATGGACGGTATTCGAGCATTCGCAGACGATGCAGACTTTGCACCCATTGGCTTTCAGCTTGGCCAGATGCGGCTGGACTGCGGCGATCTCATCCTTGACCGACCGCGTCAGAAGTTCTGTCGAATACCAGCCCGAGATGAAGTCCAGACCATATTTTCCCAGCAGTTCGCGCAGTGCGACCGGATCATCTGGCCAGCGGTGGCCATTCTCGATCCCGTCAAAGCCGATCACCTCGCCCGCCTCATGCAGGATCTGTTCCGTGGGAATGTCGGCGCCGATCGATTGGTCGTCGTCATTCGCCCAGGCGATCGGGTTGGTTCCGTAGCGGATCATGGACTTGTCCTTCAATTGACCAGCGCCTGCCGGCGCGCGTTTTCGATATAATCGGCATAGGCAGCGCGAAGCTTGTCGCTCTGCCCGGTTTCGGGGACGGCGACGTCCCACCAATGCCCGCCGCCCGCCTCTCCGGGGCCGTGGGTCGGATCGGTCTCGATGACGATGACGGTGGGAAGGTCGCGCGACCGGGCGGCGAGGATCTCGGCCTCAAGATCGGGAATGTCGCGCGCTTTCACTGCATGGGCGCCCATGCTGGCCGCGTGGGCGACATAGTCGATCCGGGGCTGACGTTCGATATTGCAGTCCTTGTAGAGGTTGTTGAACTCCTCTCCGCCCGTGCCCTGCTGCAGACGGTTGATGCAGCCGAAGCCGCGGTTGTCGGTCAGAACCACGGTAAAGGGCACGCGACGCATGACGGCGGTCGCAAGCTCGCTGTTCGCCATCATGTAGCTGCCGTCACCGACGAAGCAGATCACCTCGCGCTCGGGGCGGGCAAGCTTGATGCCCATTGCGCCGGCGATCTCGTAACCCATGCAGCTGTAGCCGTATTCCATGTGATAGCCGCCTTGGGCCGGTTGCCACAGCAACTTCAGCGCGCCGGGCATGGTCCCGGCCGCACACATGGCGATGCTGGCGGGCGTCGAGGCACGCTGGACCGCACCGATCACCTGCGCATCGGTGGGCAGGGCATTGCCAATGGCCGGGGCCGCGCAATGCGCATCGACCGTCGCCAACCAGTCGGCTCGGGATTTGGCGTCGACAGTCCCAAGGCGGTGATCGCCAAGCGCGGTCGACAGCCGTTCCAGCGCGACCCGCGCGTCCGATACCAGAGCGACCGCCCCATGCTTGGCCGCGTCATAAGACTGCACGTTGACTGAAACGAGCGGCGCCTCCGCGGCGAACAAAGTCCGCGACCCGGTGGTGAAGTCCTGAAACCGCGTCCCGATCCCGATCACAAGGTCCGCGCCCGTAACGCAGGCGTTTGCTGCCGCCGATCCGTCCACGCCAGCAGCCCCGAAGTTCAGGGGATGGGACTGTGGCAGCGCCGATTTTCCGGCCTGGGTTTCAACGACCGGAATGTTGTGGCGCGTGGCAAATTCGGCCAGCGCCCGTTCAGCCCCGGAATAGAACACTCCACCGCCGCAGATCAGGACCGGCTTGTTCGCGCCGCGGATCAGCTGGACAACCTCGGCCAGTTCGACAGCATCGGGCTCGGGGCGACGGATGCGCCAGACGCGCGGGGCAAAGAACGCCTCGGGCCAGTCACAGGCCTCGGCCTGGACATCCTGGCAGAAGGCCAGGCAGACCGGGCCGCAATCCGCAGGATCGGTCATCACCCGCAGGGCGCGCGGTAGCGCCGACAACAACTGCTGAGGACGCGTGATACGATCGAAATAGCGCACGACCGGGCGGAAGCAGTCATTCGCCCCGACCGTGCCGTCGTCGAAATCCTCGATCTGTTGCAGCACGGGATCTGGCCTGCGGCTGGCGAAGACGTCGCCGGGGATCAGCAGGACCGGAAGGCGATTCACATGCGCCAGCGCCGCCGCCGTCACCATGTTCGTGGCACCGGGCCCGATCGAGCTGGTCACAGCCTGTGCGCGCCTGCGACCCTTGGCCTTGGCATAGGCGATGGCGGCATGGGCCATCGTCTGCTCATTCTGGCCACGCCAGGTCGGGAAGGCGTCTGCAATCCCGTGCAGCGCCTCTCCCAGCCCAGCGACGTTGCCATGGCCAAAGATTGCCCAGCAGCCTTCGATGAACCGCTCACCCTCTTCGTTCATCTGGACGGATAGCCAGCGCACCATGGCCTGTGCAGCGGTCAGACGGATCGTTGTCATGCGGCTTCCTCCTGTGCGCGGGCGCGCGAGCCATCCCAGACGTCGCAAAGCCGGGCGAAACGCGCCGCCATTTCGGCGACGGCGGCCGCATCCTCGATCTCGCCCGCGAACCAGCGGCGCGCCGCTTCGGCAAAGATCGTGCGACCGACCGCGAACCCCTTGACCAGCGGAAAGCTGGCCGCGACGCGGAAGCTGGCGGCCAACGCGGTTTCCGGCGCGTCGAGGCCAAGGACGACGATCCCGCGGGTATGGCGGTCATTCTCCTCGATCGCGGCCACGGCGTTCCGCCACGCCTCGGGGGTGGCCATCGGCTCCAGCTTCCACCAGTCGGGGCGGATGCCGATTTCATAGAAGCGGCGGATCAGCGTCGCTGTGGTCAGGTCGTCGACCGGCCCGACCTTCGAGGGGATGATCTCCAGCAGAAACTCCAGATCGTTCCGGCGCGCTGCGGCGAACAGGCGCTGGACAGTGGCCTCTTGTGCGCTGCGGGTCGCGTCATCGTCGTCCGGATGGCAGAAGCACAACACCTTGACGACATTGTCGCGCGCCCAAACCTCCAACCCGCCGCAATCGGGACCAAGCGCAGGTTCGAGCTGCAAGGGGCGAGAGCCGGGCCATTCGCAGGGCCTCCCGACCCACAGCCCCGTGCCCGCTGCGGCATGCAGCGCGCGGCGACCAAGGCGGTCGTCGCACAGGATGCCATAGCCCGGCCGACCATCCTGAACCTGCAGGGCCGCGCGCAGGCAAAGCTGCTTGAAGGCACCCGCCTTGTCGGGGGTAAATCCTGCAAGTGACTCAAGCTGCATCCGGTGGTCGAATGCAAAGACCCGCATGACCGGCCAGTCGCCCTTGCGGTTTGTGGACCAGTGGATCTGCTCAAGCTCGGCGTCGTTGCGCAAGTCCGGGCGGATCACTCCGCGCTTCAGGAAAAATTCCAGCTCGGCGAGGCTGGGATAGGCCGGGGTGCAGCCATGTCGGCTGACCGCGAATGCGCCGCAGGCATTGGCGTATTCCAGCGCCCGAGGCCAGGCCTCGCCGTCCAACCACCCCTTGAGCAAACCGGAGAAGAAGCCGTCGCCCGCACCAAGGACGTTGAAGACCTCGATCGGGAAACCCGGCCCCGTTTCTCCCTTGTCCAGCGAATCCGGGATCGCGCCGGTCAGGGCCACGGCCCCCTTGGCCCCGCGCTTGCAGATCAAAACCGCATCCGTGACCGCGCGCACCGCGCGAAGCGCGTCCAGCGTATCGGTCGAGCCGCCAGCGATGTGAAATTCCTCTTCGGTTCCAACGATCAGGTCGAACAGATGCAGGGTGGATTGCAGCTTGGCCGTCACCTTGGCGCTTTCAACAAAGCGGCTTTCTCCGTCGCCATGTCCTGCGACACCCCACAGGTTCGGACGATAATCGATGTCCAGCGCCGTCCGCGCGCCATGTTGCCGCGCAAGGGTCAGCGCCTTCAGCACCGCCGCCTCGGTCCGCTGGTTGCTGAGATGGGTGCCGGTCACCAGGACGGAACGCGAATCCGCGATCAGGGCTTCGTCGATGTCATCTTCGCACAACGCCATATCGGCGCAGTTCTCGCGATAAAAGATCAGCGGGAACTGCTCTTCGTCCCGAATGCCCAGGATGACCAGCGCGGTCAGGCGTTCAGGATCGGTCTTGACGCCGCGCACGTCGACGCCTTCGCGAACCAGTTCTTCGCGGATGAAGCGGCCCATATGTTCATCACCGACGCGCGTGATCAGGGCCGATTTCAGCCCCAGCCGGGCGGCGCCGCAGGCGATGTTTGTGGGCGAGCCGCCGATATACTTGCGGAAGGAGCCCATGTCCTCAAGCCGCCCGCCGACCTGCGCGCCGTAAAGGTCGACGCCGGCGCGCCCGATGGTGATCACGTCAAGGTTCCTGGTCATTCCCTCATCCTCACAATTCAACCGGGCGGCCGTTCGAGGTCGCCATGGCATGGATTACGCGCTCGATCTTCAGGCCCGCCGCAAAGTCGGGCCCGCATGACGGCCCCCCGGCGATGGCCGAGATCAGGTCGCGCGCCTCGATCACCTTCTGCTCGTTGAAGCCGAAATTATGGCCGGGGGCGGGGCAGAAGGCGGCATAGTCGGGCTGGTCCGGGCCGGTCAGGTGGCGGGTAAAGCCAGCCTCGCCCGCGCGGTGAAGCCACAGCGCGTTCATGTTCTCCTGGTCGAAGGTGATGGTTCCACCCGACCCGTGCACCTCCCATTGCAGGCGGCACTTGCGGCCGCGAGCGACGCGCGAGGTGGCGAAAGATCCTTGCGCACCACTGGCGAAGCGGACCAGCGCCAGGGCAGAATCCTCGTTCTCGACCGGTTTGTCGCCCTCCGGCGCCGGCCGCATCGGGATCGAGATCTGGGTCATCGCCGTCACCTGCGTCACATCACCCATCAGTGCGACCATCTGGCTGACCAGATGACAGCCCAGATCGCCAAGTGCGCCAAGGCCACCCTCTTTGTGGGTCATGCGCCAGGACCAGGGCAGCGTCGGATCGGCCGAATAATCCTCGTCATAGACACCGCGGAATGCGTGCGGCGTGCCGATCGCGCCGGATCGGATCAGGTGCACCGCAGCCTGAAACGCGGGCGAACGCAGATAGTTGTAGCCCAGGATCGTCACCCGATCCGGATTCTGCGCGGCAAGCTGTGCCATCGCCTCGGCATCGGCCAGCGTCAGGGCCATCGGCTTTTCCAGCCAGACATGCTTGCCCGCACGAAGCGCTGCCTCGGCCATCGGCCGGTGCAGGCCATTCGGCGTGGTGATCGAAACCACGTCCACCGCGTCGTCGGCGATCGCCGCGTGCCAGTCTGCAGTCGCCCGCGCGAAACCGAACTGCCCGGCATAGGCATGGGCGCGGCTTTCGGGCGTGTCGCACAGGATCTCAAGCCGGGGATGCGCCCCCCCGAAAGTCGCGGCCACGGTGCGCCACGCCATCGCGTGGCATTTCCCCATGAAGCCGGTGCCGATCAAGGCGACGCCAAGGGGATTTTCGGGCATGGGACGGGTCATAGGGATTTCGTCAGACATGGGCGATCACATGGGACATGCTGTCACGCAGCGCGGTTTCGGGATCGGAAAGAGCGTGAACCTGAGGGGAGAAGGGTTCGAAGCTGAAGGGACCGTCATACCCCCCGGCAAGCAGCGTACGGATCTGGTCAAGGTTTCCCAGCCGATCGCGCGCATCGACCAGACCGCGATGGGGGTCCAGCATTGCATCGACGGCGATGTCGGGATCAGTCACGCCGGAGATATGGACAAGACCGGTCCATTCCGGAAAGAATTCACGCTCGCCAGCCAGGTGGTGGTGAAAGGTGTCATGGACCAGGCGATAAGTCTGCGCACCGCCCGCTGCCTCGATCGCGCTGATCGCCTGAGCCTTGCTGCGCAGCGACGAGACTGGAAAGCCCAGCGGCTCTACCAGCCCGGTCAGGCCCCGCGCCTCAAGCAACGGTTTCAACGCCGACAGCGCGGCGACAAGATCGTCAAAGGTCACCGTACGGCCATCGTTCAGCGGGCACATGACCAGCGCTTTTGCCCCGCAGGCGGCGGCGTAATCCGCCAGCGCCTCGGCCCGGTCGGGCAGATCGCCCGACCACTGGTTGAAGGGATAAAGTGCGTTGATCGAGATGATCCGGACACCGGCCGTGCTGGCCATATCCCGGACCTCGGACGCCGACAGCGTGGAGACGATATCCGGCAGGTCATTGCGGATCTCGACCTCGGCCGCGCCCAGTTTGCGTGCCATCGTGAAGAACGCCTCCAGCGACAGGCCGGGCGCCGCGATGTGGTTCATGGCAAATCGCATGGCGGTTCCTCAGCGATAAAGCGCGGGGCAATCGGGATAGGAGATGGACACCGCCTCGCCCTCGGCCTCTTGTGCGGCAACGCAGGCATCAGAGGTGACTGCCGCCATATAGCCATCCCAGGACGTTGGTCCTGTCGCCGTGCCCTTGGCCGCCGCCCGCAGGAAATCCTGCAATTCGACGTCATAGGACGCCACGAAGCGGTCCTTCCAGTCGGTCAGGATGTCATTCTGCAGGCTGGCGTTCAGCCGCATCTGGACGGCCACCGGCTCCGGCAGGCGCGCGATTCCGTCTTCGCCCACGACCTCGCACTGGATGTCATAGCCGTAGTGGCAGTTCACGAAGATCTCGGTATTGATGACCGTGCCCTTGGCCGTGGTCAGAGTCACGATTTGCGGATCGCGCAACTTGGCGTGGGTCCGGGCGCAGGAACGCGGAAAGGTCACACGGGCCGAGACGTAGTCATCCTCAAGCAGCCAGCGGAACACGTCGATTTCATGGATCAGGGTATCGTGGATCGCCATCGGCGTTACATAGGCCTGCGGCACCGTCGGATTGCGATGCGCGGCGTGGACTATGATCGGCGCGCCAATGCGGCTGTCCACGACCTTCTTCAGGGCGACATAGCCTTCGTCATAGCGACGCATGAAACCGACCTGCACAAGGCGCATGCCATGCGCGACCTCGGCATCGACGATGCGCTTTGCGCCTTCGGCCGTGGTGGCAAGGGGCTTTTCGCAGAAGCAGGGCTTGCCTGCGGCGATGGCGGCAAGGACATATTCCTCATGCGTCGCGCCCCACGAGGTGACCAGAACCGCATCGACATCGCCGGCGGCGATCAGCTCTTGCCCGGTCCCATAGACCACGGCGTCGGGCGCGATATCCGCCCGCACCGCCTCAGCCGAGGCGCGGTTCACGTCGCTCAACCCCACGATCTTGCCGCCGGACAGGACCTTTTCGATCCGTCGCGCGTGGTCGCGGCCAATCGCCCCGGTTCCAATGACACCAATTCTGACGGTCATGTTCTGGACCTCACTTCCAATACTGGTCGATGTATTTTTGCATTTCCGTGCGCATGAAGCGCCCCGAGTGGTCCGCCTTGTCTTCCCAGGCGAAGACACAGGCGGTCATGATCCCGTCAAAGCCGATCTCGGCCAGGGTGCCGAAGAAATCGTCCCACGGCACTTCACCCTGTCCGATGTTCAGGTGCTGGTGAACGCGCGCCTGCGTGCCCGGCGGGTTCAGGATATAGCGCAGGCCGGAACTGGCGCGGTGGTTGAAGGTGTCGCCGACATGGACATGCGCCAGCACGTCCTTGGCCTCGCGCAGCATGGCGCGCGTGTCGTCACCGAAATAAAAGGTATGCGGTGCACAATACAGGAACTTCACCCGAGGGCTGTTCACAGTGCGGATGATGTCCAGCGCGGGTTGCAATGTCTCGCACCAATCCTCGGGATGGGGCTCGACATGCAGGTTCACGCCTTCGCGCTCAAGAATCGGGACCAGCTCCTCCATGCTGCGCCACCATGCATCCTCGCAGGCCTCGATCATGCTGCCGGTATGGCAGCAATAGCAGCCGCCCTTGTCGGGATGCGGCCCTCGTCCGAACTCGCTGTTCAGGGTGTCGACGCCCAATTCGACCGCGATTTCGATCGCACGCTTCCAGTGACGGACGGCCGCCTGACGCTCGTCCTCGTCGGGCGAGGCCCAGCGATACATGGGCAGCAGGCTGGCGATGCCGACTTCGGCATCCTTCAACGCCCGTTTCAGCGACCTGACGCGTTCGGGAAACACCCGTGGCGCCTTGAACCATTCCAGGAAGTCGGCGCGGGGGCTAAGCTCGATCCAGTCATAGCCAAGCTCACGCGCCTTGGCAGGAATGTCCTCCAGCGACAGATGGCGGTGCATGAAGGGATCAAGGGCGATGCGCATGGCGCGGTTCCTTATCTTGGGCGGATGGGGCAGCGCCCGTCCCGGTGATCACTTGAGGTATTCAGCCATGTTTTCCTTGGTGACCGGCTGGAAGGGGATCCATGTCTCTGGCTGAAGCGCGCCGCCACTGGCGGCGGCCACGGCGGCCTTGACCGCATCCTCGCCCTGCCCGGTCGCATCCTGGAAAACGGTGACGTCCATCTGCCCCGATTGCATCGCGGCAAGCCCATCGGCGGTGGCGTCGATCCCGGCGATGATGATGTCGCCCTTGCCCGTTGCCGCTTGCAGCGCCTGCGCCGCGCCGATCGCCATTTCGTCATTGTTCGAAACCACGGCGTCGAATTGCAGTCCGGCCGTCAGCCATTGGCCCATCAGGTCCTGCGCTTGCACACGGTTCCAGCCTGCGGTCTGTTTCTCGATCACCTCGACCTTGCAATCGGGCTGCGCGAAGGCATCCTCGACCATCTTAGTGCGGACCAGCGCCGCGTGATTCTCCAGCGGGCCCATCAGGATGACAGCCTTGGGATCGCTACGGCCCTTAAGAAGCGCGCAGACGGCGTCGGCCTGCAGCTTGCCCGCATCGGTTTCCTGTGATCCGACATAGGCGGTGCCAGCGGGCATTCCGGTATCCAGCTCGGCCGGAGGATGGTTCACATAGACCAGCGGGATACCCGCCCCCGTTGCCGCCGCCGTGATCGCGGCCGTCGAGTCCCCGTCCACCGCGTTGACGATGATCGCATCGACACCGTTCGCGACGAAGTTTTGGACCTGGTTCAGTTGCTTCGCCACATCAAGCTGGGCATCCTCGACTGACAGGGTGACGCCTTCGCTGCGCTCGGCCTCGGCCCGGATACCGTTCAGCACGACGGTCAGGAAGGGATTGTCGAACGAGGTCATGCTGACGCCGATCCGCGTCTCGGCAAGGGCGGATCCGGCGATCAGGCACAGCGCGGTAGTGGCAATCAGGCGTTTCATCATGGCTCCTCGGGTTGGATCTGGACAGGCGGGGCCAGCCCGGTGGCCCGGCCCAACGATCTGGGGGATATGGATTCAGCCTTTTCGGCGCTTCTTCTGGCGATAGGTGTCGGCAACGACAGCGGCGGCAATGATCACGCCCTTGATCATTTCCTGATAATAGGCGTCGAGCCGCAGGAAGGTGAAACCCGAGATGATGACACCGAAGATGACCATCCCGATCGCGGTACCCAGGACCGAGCCCCGCCCACCGGCAAGCGACACTCCCCCGATCACGGCCATGGCGATGGCGTCAAGTTCATAGGCAAGGCCCATCCCGGCCTGCGCGGTCTGGCCCCGCGCGGCGACCACCATCCCGGCCAGCGCGGCCAGCATCGCGGCGATTACATAGACCTTGACCAAGTGACGCTCGACGTTGATGCCCGAGACGCGGGCGGCCTGTGCATTGGCGCCAATGGCATAGGTGAACTTGCCGTAGCGCGTGTATTTCATCGCGACATGGAAGACGAGCGCGACAAGGACGAAGATCAGGACGGGCATCATCCCCTTGCCAAGCGCCGCGAAGCCGTCGGTCGGAAAGCTGATCGGCTGGCCCTTGGTGTACCATTTCGCGAAGCCACGCACGGTGACCATGGTGCCCAGCGTCGCGATGAAGGGCGGGATCTTGGTATAGGCGATCAGCCAGCCGTTCACGAAGCCCACCAGCGCACCGCAGGCCAGACCGATTAGCAAGGGCACGATCATCGGCAGGTCGGTCAGCGCAGGATAGACAGCGCGCGCATAGGTCGAGACCTGCGCAAAAGACATCGCGACCATCGCAACCGCACCCACGACCGAGCCCGATGACAGGTCGATCCCGCCCGAGATGATAACCTGCGTCACCCCGACCGCGATGATCCCGATGACCGAGACCTGCAGGATCATGATCTTCAGCCGGTTCAGCGAAAACAGGAAGCTTTGCCCCTGAAAGATCCAGCCCAGGATCTCGAAGACCAGCGCGATCCCCAGCAGGACCATCAGGATATTGATCTCGGCCGGCATGCGTCGCTGTCTGGTTGGGGCCGAAACCGCGCTGATGCTTTGAGTGTTCATGAACGCTTCCCCCGGTTTACTTTGCCGCCAGTTCCATGACCCGGACCTGGTTCGCTTCGGCGCGATCCAGGAAGCCCGAGACATGGCCCTCATGCATGACCATGATCCGGTCTGACATGCCCAGGACCTCGGGCAACTCGGACGAGATCATCAGGACGGCGACCCCCTGTCCCGCAAGCTGCGTGATCAGGCGGTGAATTTCGGACTTGGCCCCGACATCGATGCCTCGCGTCGGCTCGTCGAGGATCAGGATGCGCGGACGGGTCAGAAGCCAGCGCGCAATCAGCAACTTCTGCTGGTTGCCGCCCGAAAGGTTCTCGACCGTTTCAAAAAGGCTGGGCGTCTTGACGCGCAACTGCGCCGCCATATCCCCGGCAAGCCGCGTCACCGCCTTCTGGTCGATGAATCCCGCCTTCACATGGTCGCGGGTAATCAGCGCGGACTGGATGTTCTCCAGGCAGTTCAGGACCAGGAAGCAGCCGGTTTCCTTGCGATCCTCGGTCAGGAAGGCCAGCCCATGCTGCATGGCAACCTGCGGACTGGTGATCTGGACCGGCTGGCCGTCGATCAGGATATCTCCGCTTGCGGCCGGATGGACGCCGAAGATCGCCTCGGCCACATTCGAACGCTTGGACCCAACCAGCCCCGCCAAGCCAAGGATCTCGCCCTTGCGCAACTGGAAGCTGACATCTTCGAAGACACCCGGCCGGGTCAGATTGCGCACCTCAAGCACGACATCCCCGATCGCGCAGTCGATCTTGGGGAACATCTCGGTGATCTCGCGCCCGACCATCATGCGGATGATGTCATCGCGGGTCACGGTCGAGGCGTCATGGGTACCGACATACTTGCCGTCGCGAAAGACCGTGACCTCGTCCGCAATCTCGAACAATTCGTTCATCTTGTGGGTGATATAGACGATGCCCACACCACGGTCGCGCAGGTCACGGATGATGGCGAAAAGATGCGCGACCTCGGATTCCGTGATGGCCGAGGTTGGCTCGTCCATGATCAACACATCGGAATTGTGGCTGACGGCCTTGGCGATCTCGATCATCTGCTTTTGGGCCACGGTCAGGTCGCCAACCTGAGACAGCGGGTCAAGGCGGATGTTCAGCCGGTCGAAAAGCTCTTGCGTCATTGCGGCCATCCGGCCGTGATCGATCAGGCCGAAACGGGTCCGCGGTTCGCGCCGGATCCAGATGTTCTCGGCCACGGTCATCGGATTCATCAGCAGCAGTTCCTGATGGATCATCGAGATCCCCTGCTCGAGCGCATCAAGCGGGGAGTTCAGGGTCACCGGCTGGCCGCGCAGGCGGATTTCTCCCGCGTCCGGTTGGTAGATCCCGGCGATGATCTTCATCAGCGTGGATTTGCCTGCGCCATTCTCGCCCATCAGCGCATGAACGCTGCCGGGACGGATACGCAGTTGCACGTCATCCAGCGCGACCACGCCGGGAAACTCCTTGCGGATCCCGCGGATGGACAGGACGCCGTCCTGCGCGATGTTCTGCTTGACGCGATCGATGGCGCGCCGTGTCGTCGCAGTGATCATCCTGCATCTTCCTGCAAGTGACGGGGCTGGCAGGGAATCGGAAACCCCCTGCCGGTTCGGTAGAGGCCGGATCAGTTCTTGCTTTGATACGTGGCCAGGTTGTCGGGAGTGACCAGTTCGAAGGGGATCGAGGTGTTCTTTTCGACCGCCTCGCCTTTGGTCAGTTTCAGCGCCGTATCGACCGCCCCCTGGCCTTGGCCCGCAGCGTTCTGGAAGACGGTCACATCCAGATCACCCGCACCCATTGCAGCCAGCGCGTCCTGCGTCGCATCGATGCCGCCGACGATCACGTCCTTCATGTCGCGACCCGCGCCTTTCAGCGCCTGGATCGCGCCGATCGCCATTTCATCGTTGTTCGAGATGACGGCATCGAACTCCAACCCGGCGGTGATCCAGTTGGTCATCAGGTCCGCGCCCTGCGTCCGGGACCAGTTGGCCGTCTGCTCTTCGGCGATGGTGATGAAGGAACAGTCGGGCGTGGCGATCACGTCCTTGATGTCCTGGGTGCGCTGGCGGGCGGCCTGGTTCGACAATTCGCCCATCAGCACCACGGCCTTGGCCTCGGTCTTGCCTGCGGCCTTCAGCAAGCGACAGATTTCCTGCGTCTGAAGCGTTCCCGATTCACGCTCGTCCGAGGCCACGAAGGCCTGCTTGTCTGGCAGCGAGTCCAGGTTCACCGGCTGGCGGTTGACATAGACCAGCGGGATACCCGCCGCTGCCGCCGCATCCGACATCGCCACCGTCGCATCAGTATCGACCGGGTTCACGATGATCGCATCAACGCCCGAGGCGACGAAGTTCTGGATCTGGTTCAGTTGCTTGCCGACGTCGTTCTGCGCGTCCTCGATCTGCAGCGTCACCCCGTCCTTGGTCTTGGCATAGTCGACCATGCCGTTGCGCAGGACAGTCAGGAAGTTGTCGTCAAAAAGCGCCATCGACACGCCGATATTCTCGGCATGAACAGCGGAAGCCATCAGCGCCGAGCCAAGGGCGCTGGCCATCAGAAATGCCTTCATTCTTTTCCTCCCCAGCGGGCGTCCGGCTCGCCCTTTACGCAGAAGGCTACAGGCGACCGGAATGCGGTCCGGCAGCCAGCCCTCCAGCCGGCTTCTGTGGAGTGGCATCGCTCCTCAGTCCCGCCACCCAGGGGCAGCTTTGTGCATGGGAATGCTTCCGGTCAACAGGGACAAGCGCCCCGCTTCCATCATTCATGATAGATATTAATCATCCAATGATGGATTTCCATCAGATGCTTTCGGGCGTCCACAGCGTCGGGACCACGAAGCGCTGGCCGGGGTTTTCTGCCATGCCATTCTCGATCGTATGGACGATCGTCGCCATCAGTTCAGTGCAAAGCTCCTTGAGCGGGGTTTGGAACACGCCCGAAATCCGCCGTTCCAGCAAAGCCTGCCGGGATTCGGGCGTGATCTCGTGGACAAGGCAGGAAATGCGCTCTCCTGCGCCGACTTCGCGCAGTGCAGCGATTGCACCTTCCATCCCGCCGCCAGCGCAATAGACGCCAACCAGATCGGGATGCCGCGCCATGACGCCCAATAGTGCTTCCTGCGTCAACTGCCTCGCCTCAAGGTTGACAAGAGCATCCAGCACCTCGAATTGCGGGGCATATTCCCGGATATAGGCCCGGAAGCCCGCCTCACGCAGCGCGTGACCATGATATCGATGCCCGCCCACGAACAGCGCCATCTTGCCGGGACGGGGCGCGACCTTGGACAAAAGCCACGCGGCGGTGCGCCCTACCTTCATGTTATTGGTGCCGAAATACCCCTCACGCTCGCCCTGGGCGAAATCGGACAGCAGTGAGAATGTGGGAACACCCCGGCCACGCAGGCGGGAAACGGCATCGGTCACGTCGTGATGGTCCAAACCGGTCGCCGCCACCGCATGCACCTTTCCCGCAGCCTGCTGGAGAAGATGCGCAACCTCTGCAGGTTCGGCAGACTGGGCAAAACTGACCGAAACGCGGATTCGCCGGTCATGCACACCCGCCGCGGCCTGCGCCAGATTTGCCGCGAAGCTTTGATAAAAGGCATGCCGTTCCTTCTGCAGGACAATGCCCACATGATACTCTGGCTGATCTGCCAGGATGCGCTGCCGGATGACATTGGCCGCGTGATAGCCGATCCGCTCGGCCGCTTCCGAGACCTTGCGCGCGGTTTCCTCGCGCACGCGCAACCGTCCGTTCAGCACGCGATCCACGGTCGCAACACTGACGCCCGCGGCTGTGGCAAGGTCGTTGATGGTCGGGCGTTTCATTCTGAAGCCTGCAAACTTTCTGTCCGATTTGGTCATGAATGATAGAATCCATCACCAAGATCGGAAAGCCCGCCGAAGGTGGAAGACTTGGGCCGTGATGCAGGCAGCAAACGCCGGGGCAAATGGTCGGCTTCCGCTTGTTGATCCCAAGGATCAGGCGCGGCAAGCCCGTTACCACAGACGATCTGCGAAAGCCGGGGGCCGACTTTCGCAGAACCTTATCGGCCCCACCGATGGCGGGTGCCGGTCTTTTGGGACATCACTTGACGGGGGTCCAGTCTGGACCGGGATCGAACTGGTCGATCGCAGCGGCGCGCGTCAGCGTCTCCTCTCCCAGATCAGCCTGGTAGACGATTCCGCCTTCGCCGACCATGAAGCTCATGATCCCGGTGTCTCCATAGACGGCCGGATAGGCGACCAACGCATGCCCGGCAACCATGTTGCCGGCGATCATATAGCTGTAGGCCCCGCCCGGAGCTGCAGCACCCTGACCTTGTAGGATACGGAAATAATACCCCTCGAATGGCTCGGGATCATGGTCCTGCCCGTCCTCGTTAAAGCCCGAGAAGCTGGCGCGGGCCAGTGTCTCGTCAAAGGGGCTTGGATCGGCACCGGGCTCGGTTGGCCAGTACAGGCCGTCGCGCTGGTCGGGGCTGGACAGGATCGTCGCCGCAAACTCCTTGACGCCGTCGCCGTCATGATCCGTCCGGCGATAGGTGGCCTGAACCTCGCCCGCGTGGTTCATGATCTCGATCACCTGCAGCTCGTTGCGGCCGATGCGTCGCGCCAGCACCTCGTCACGGGCGGAATCGGCATCAAAATGCCACTTGCCGTTGCTGCGACGGATCTCGGCCGGGAAAGGCCACAGGTCGCGCCCGGCCAGCAGGATAGCGCGGTCGGGATCCTGGGTGTCGATGCGGCTGAATTCCAGCACATTGTCCAGGAACTCGCCCCAAATCTCGCGATCGTCGGCGGGATCGCCGGAACTGATGACGTCCTCGTTCTCGGGACCAAAGATGGCCAGAACAGCGGCCTTGTCCTTCGCCTCAAGCGCCGAGGTCAGGGCCGCTACCGCCGCATCGGGTGTGTCGAACGCCTGCGGCGCGGCAACCGCCGCCCCGGTCGAGGCCAGCAGCGCAAGCACACAGCGCATGGATGCATATCCGTTCATGTCAGCGTCTCCCTCTGCCGCCACCACCGCCACCGCGACCGCCGCCGCGACCACCCATGCTGGACTTGCCCCGGCTGCTTGAGACCGAGGCCCGAGGTCCGCCCGGTGGCTTGCGGAAGGCGTTGTTCGACCGGCTTGGCGAGCGCGCCTGCGGGCTGCGCTGCCCCGAGGGTCGTGACACCTTCTGGCTTGCGCGCGGCGCGCTGCGCGCTCCGGCCGAGGGCCGGTCTGCCTTGGGCCGAGCCTGCTGGTTCGATGGCCGGGTCGCCTTGGATGGTGTGCGCGCGGTGGCCTTGCGGGTGGTATCCAGCTTTGCGGGTCCGGCACCCTTGGCCTTGCGGGTCTCGATCTTCTGGCGCGCGACTTCTCGATCTGCGGGAGAGGAGATCGACTTGCGCTCGGGCCGACCTGCGGCACCTGGCCGGTTCGCCCCGGCCTCGCGCACCCCGTCCGCCCGCGCCGCGCGGTCACCGCGATTGACCTGGGCACGATCATTATCGCCGATGCTGATACGTCCGCCACCATTTGTCGTCCGGTCGCGGTCGATATTCACGGTTCGGTCCCCCCGATCGATATTGCGGTCGCCGCGGTCAATATTGCGGTCGCCGCGATCGATGGTGATATCGCCGCGATCCCAATCGATTTCGTCGTCTCCGTCCCAGCCGTTCCAGTCGTCATCATCGAAGATCTCGTCCAGCAGGACCGCCCCGCCCAGGATAATGCCCCCGGTCACCAGCGCATCATCCCAGCCATACCAATCATCGCCATAGGTATGCCCATAGTGATAGGTCGGCGCAGTGGTGATCGGCGTCGTATAGACCACCTGGCTGTCATAGGTCGGCACCTGCACCACATTCGGGACGGCTGGTGAAATGACGATCCGGTTGTTGACCGTCTCAACCTTCTGCGCCTCGTTATCGACGAGATAGCCGTTGGTCTGGGCCTTGGCACGCAGCCGCTGGATCGAGGCCAGCACGTCGTCGGTCTGCGCGACCACCACCTCGCCCGCCTGCTCGGTCCAGTCGATATTGTCGTTCATCCGGGTGACGATGTCCGGGAACCCGGCGGCAAGTTCGCGCACGCTGTCGTCCCAAGGCTCTGCCGCGGCCTTCTGCGCGCGCTCCTTGTCGGAAAGCTCGGAACTCTCATCAACGAAGCGAGCGGCCTTGACGACGTCCAGTGGAAACGTCACAGCCACCAGAACGGGGGTCAAAACTTTGTCGGGAAACAGGGCGACCGGGCCGAACAGCGTATCAAGCTGCTCGGCGCTGAGGGTGCCCTCGGCCGCGACCGCGGCCTTCATCGCCGCCTTCTGCCCCTCAGTGCCAGCCTGCCCGCCGCCTTCCAGGCAGGGAATTTCCAAGCTCATCCCGACGGCGATACGGCTGGGGTCACCGCCAAGCGAAGCCTCGTTCGCATCGGCAATCGTTTGATAAAGGGACGGATCGCCATAGGCGCTTTCGGCCAACTTGCTCAGCGTGTCACCGCTGGCAACGACATGGGGCGTCCCGCAGGGAATACCACCCCCTTGCGCCAATGCGGCACCGGGCGGCGCCCCGACGAACAACCCGGCGGCAAGACCACCCAAAGCGACCGCGCGAAACCGCCGCGACGACCAAAGATGCAGGGATTCATGCGAGTATGTCATGCCCGACGCTCCTTCCCGGACAGGCGAGGAAACGACGCGATTTCTGTTGCCATCTTACAGAGTTCAGCCGCGTCGTCACAGAGATATCTTCCCGCCCCGGCACCCGGGGCGAGGCTTTGCGGGGTCGCGTTTCACCCGGTAATGTCTTCTCCTTTGGAGGCTTGCCATGCCTGAACATAACCCCGGGCAATCGAGCGCACGGCGCGCCCGATCTGGGTGTAGGCCGCATCGTCGAGGTTGGCAAAGGACACGCGCGCCGACCAATTTGGCGCAGCAAAACCCGAACCGTTCAGCAGGACGATCCCGTGCTGCTCGGCCAGACGGAACGGGATGTCGAGCGGGTGTATGTTTTCCTTGACCCAAGTGACGACCTCTTCGCCCACGTATTTCCGGATCCAGAACTCCAGATCGATAATGCCGTAGTAGTGGTCGTAATAGGCGCCGGTGTTCGTCTCGACCCCCATCCCCTCGACCAGGTTGTTGAAACGCCGGGTGCAGATGTCGATACACGCCTTCTGATAGATCTTGTCCTTGTCCATCAGCTCGACCACCCCGAAAAGCGTCATCATCACCTGTTGGGGCAAGGACAGACCCGCCGTATGGTTCAGCGCCACGTCGCGGCTATCCGCGACGATGCGGTCGATGAATTTCAGCTCACGCGGCTTCGGGGTCAGCGCCTTGTAGCGTTTCTCGATCACCTTCTGGATCGGCTCGGGATGATCCTTGATGTTCTGGTCGAAGATATTGTCCTGCGCGACCGCGATCACCCCCAGCCGCCAACCGGTACATCCGAAATACTTGGAATAGGAATAGACGCCGATGGTGTTCCTTGGCAGATGCCCGAGGATCGATTCAAATCCCGGCACGAATGTCCCATAGACGTCGTCGGTCAGGATCATCAGATCCGGTCGCCGGGTGTTCACGAAATTGACCAGCCGCCGGATCGTGTCCGGCGTCATTGCCACCGCTGAAGGGTTGCCGGGATTCACCAGGAACAGCGCCTTGACGGCGGGGTCGGCCAAGGCCTCGAAATCCTCGTCGGTGAACTGGAACTTGTCTTCCTGCTCGGCACTGACGCGGATGATGTGCAGCCCGTAATCCTCAAGCTCCGGCATCTCCAGATAGGGCGTGAAGATCGGCGTCCCCAGTGCAATCGTATCGCCCGCGTTCAGCAGGCGCTGGTTCTTCAGCGCCTTGAAGATATAGCACATGGCCGCGGTGCCGCCTTCGACCGGATACAGGTCGAACTTCACATCGGGACGGTGGCCCACGCACATCGCCCACATCAGATATTCGTGGGTGACGATCTCGTTGTGATACAGCGCGCGATCCGGCACCGGATAATTGTCGCCGATGATCGAGTCGGTCAGCTCATGGACAAAGGCATCGGGGTCAAAGCTGAAACGCTCGATGGCAAAGGCGACCGCGTCGCGCAGCGTCCGCGCAGGGGGCGGCCCTTCTTCTTCAAGCCAGCCCTGTTCCTGTTCCTGAAGACGTTTCCCGACCCATTTCTGGAAACGCAGGTGGCAGCCATCGCGCGGGGGCATCCCAGCCACACCTGCCTCGGGGTCGTCATGGCTGCGCCGCGCCTCGGTCAGGGCGAACTGACCCAGCAGGAAGAACGCCTCGCGCGCCCGCGTTGCGATCCAGTTGGGGTTGCCCCGTCCCGCATTCAGAAATGCGCGGGCCGAGCTTTCGGCGCCCGACCGCGCCAGCTTGATCAACTCATCCTTGATCTCGAACGGGCTGAGATCCGAGAGGCTTTCGAAGTATTCCCGTTGCAGCATCGTCCAGTCTCCTTCTGATATGGGTTTGGCGGCACAATTTGGCCCGGATCACAAAGAGTCGGCATCGTCCGGCTCCTTGGTCCCCGTGGGGTGGCGCTCTGAAAGGGAAAGTTCTCGCAAGATCGTCTGGGCGATCGTTGAAACGGTCAGGACGAAGACCCCGATCCCGACCAGCAGAAAGGCCATTGCGGCAATCTTGCCCAGCGATGTCTTGGGCGCGAAATCGCCGTAACCCACAGTCGCCATGCTAACGACCGAAAAGTAGAAGGCGTCCAGGAAGCGCCAGCCCTCAATCCTGGCGAAGACCGTGGCCTGGGCCAGCGCGATCAGGATGCAGACCAGGATCAGCGCCTGCACCTGCGTGCTGAGGAACGCAGCATGAATTGCCTTGATCAGCCGGACATAGGCGGACAGAAACTGCATCCCTATCCCCCCAGCGCCAGGGCAATGCCGACCAGCACGATGCCGACAGCGACCATCGCCAGCCCAACCCGCCACGGCCTGTCCCACAACCGGCCGAGCGAATGCCCGGCCAGGAAAAGCGAGGCGATGGCCACACCATGCGACAGCCATAGCGCCTGGCGCGCATCCCCGATCAGCAGGAAGGGCACCACCACGGGCAGGGTCGCGACAAAGACCAACAGGAAGATCATGCCGGCCGCCAACAGGTCCGCGATCGCAGGCCCTTTCGGCATGCGGGGGGCATCCAGCGACATGAGTTGCTGACGAACGTGGATCAGATCGCCGGGCCGCAGCGCGCGCGCAACCAGTGGTGGTAGAGTTGCCGCGATCTCGTCATCCGCTTCGGCGGGCGTCTGGGCCTGTCGGACTCGGTGAATTGTTCGCAGGGCAAGCGCCTTTTCGGCGCGCGCGGACAGCAGATACATGGCCGCATCGATCAGGCCCCAGGCCAGATTGCAGCCCAAGGCTCCGATCAGCATCAGGCGGACATCGGCATGACCAGCCTCGGCCGTGTTCAGCGAGGCGGTGAAGGTCAGCACCATGATCAGGCCGAACAGGATTTCTGTCGCGCGCGAAACCGGGTCCAGCGCCCTTGCCATTGCGCTGCTTTGCCCGCGTGCCGCCATCACTGCACCGGAGGAAGAACATAAAGCGTCAGGCCGAAAATGGTATAAACCATCAGCACCAACACGCCCAGGAACCATGTCGAGCGTCCCCCCGCAGTGAGCAGCGCGGCAGCGATCGCCGCGATCAGCATCATCACGATGGCGCCCGGCCAGAAATCCAGCCCCATCGGCACTGGTCCGATCGCGTAGCTGAGAAGTACCAGCAGCGGTCCGACGAACAGCGCTATCTGCACCGAACTGCCAAGCGCGATGCTGACGCTCAGATCCAGCCGATCCTTGCGTGCCGCCGAAAAGGCCGAGGCGAACTCGGCCGCGCCACCGACAAGCGACACCACGATGAAACCGACAAAGGCCGGGGTCAGGCCAAGCGCCGCGCCCGCAACCTCGACCGAGGCGACGAAGACATGACTGACCAGCGCGACAAGCACGGTCACGACCGCCAGCGTGATCAGCGCCACCCCGATTGGCAGCGACTCATGATGGCCTTCAACCGGGGCTGCGCTGGCAAATGCCTCGCGATGCGTCCCCAGCGAGAACCACAGCCCCAGCACGTAACCCGCAATCAAAAGCAGCGACAGCATCAGGCTGAGCGTCTGGATCGCCTCGGGGCTGTCGACGTTGTCGGCAGTCGCGATGGCCGAGGGGATAAGCAGCGCAACCGTCGCGATGAAAAGCAGGCTGGCCTGAAACCGCGCGCCGACACGGTTGAACTCCTGCACATGCTTGACCATTCCGCCCAGCAGAAAGGACGCGCCCAGCATGAAAAGCGCATTGGTTACGATGGCCCCCGCGATCGACGCCTTGACCAGCGCATATTGCCCCGCGGCCAGCGCGGTCAGCGCGATGACCAGCTCGGTCAGATTGCCCAGCGTCGCGTTGATCAGGCCGCCCGCCGCGTCCCCGGTCTTTTCTGCAACAGATTCGGTGGCAAGGCTCAGCATCGCGGCCAATGGCACGATGGCCGCGACCGACAGCAGGAAGAGCAGCGTATGCGCCTCGGGGCGGGCCAGCTCAACAGCCAGCACGATAGGCACAAAGACCAGCAGCCAAAGCAGCGGGGTCGATCGTATCTTGCCGAAAAGCAGGGTCATGTGCGCCTCGTCAGACGGTAAGGACCAGAATGGGGCCAAGCAGCGTCAGCGTTACGTTCGAAATGGCATAGGGCACTGTATATCCAAGAACCGGGGTCTCGTTCTCCGCGGCCTGTACGGCAGCGTTCAGCCCCGCTGTGCAGGTGAAACAGCCCGCTAGCGCGCCACAGATGATGGCGGGGTTCATTTTCAGGACATAACGGGCATAAAGCAGCGACAGTACGATCGGCACGATGACCGCGATGAACGCCAGGACGGGCAGTAGCACGCCCTGCTGCTTCAGCAGGGTCAGGGCCTGCGGTCCCGTACCAAGGCCGACGCAGGCGATGAAGATCGCCAGGCCGAAATCGCGCAGATGCAAAGCCGTGGCGGCCGGCAAGCCTCCAAAGCGGGGATGGCGCGCCCGCAACCAGCCAAACAGCAGCCCCGACAGGAGGCACCCACCCCCGGTGTGCAATGCGATTGGAGAGCCAGCGACCGGCACGGTGATCATGCCAATCAGGATGCCGACGATGATGCCAAGGCCCAGATAGACGTAGTCGACTGCAATGCCCTGATCGACGCCGTAGCCAATCAAGGGCACTGCCCCGTCAAGGGCCGAAGGCATGCCATAAAGGCTGACGGTATCCCCGGCTTCAAGTCGCATCTTGGGTCGAGGAACAAGGTTCTGCCCCGCGCGGGTGATCTTGACGACGTGGACGCCACGGCGCTGTTCCGGATCAAGCCGGGCGCGGACGGCCATGATCGTCTCACCAATGAAATCCTTGTTGGTCAGCACGACCGTCCGCGTCTCGCCAACGAGGTCAAGGCCCCGCATATCGCTGGTCTCGGAGCCCAGATACGGCCCGGCCTCCAGCACCTCGTCCAACCGCCCAAGCAGGGCGACGCGATCGCCCACGGCCAGTGCGCGATCCTTGCCCGGTTCAATGGTGCGACCACGTCGGATGATGCGCTGGACCGTGACGAAGCCGTCGAAGCTTTTCTCGAAACTGCCGACAGTGATTTCCGCCTCGGATCGCGTGACCTGATAGGCGCGGGCAACGACACCGCGAAGGGCGGATTCCTGTCCAGGCTCCAGATCGTCATCGCCACCGATGCCAAGCGCTGCGGTATAGCGCGCGGCCTCGGTTTTCAGGTCGATCCGCATCAAGCGGGGCGCGATCAGGCTGACGAAAAACACCACAAGTGTGAAGCCGAACAGATAGGTGATGGCATATGCCACACCGATATTAGCCTGCATGGCGGTGATCTGGTCTGGTGGCAGAGCCATGCTACCCAAAGCCTCACTGGCCGTGCCGACGGCGGCGGATTCTGTGATCCCTCCCGCCAACAGTCCCGCCGCGGTGCCCTTGTCCAGGCCGAAAATCTGCGCAAGCCCCCAGATTGTCAGGAAAATCAGCAAGCTGGACACCAGCGACAGGTAGACGAGGTTCAGTGTGCTGCGGCCGAGGCTTTGGAAAAAACTTGGCCCCGAAACGTAGCCCAGCGAATAGATGAACAGCGCAAAGGCCATGGTCTTGATGTTGTCATCGACCTCGACCCCGACTTGACCCACAACGATGGCGGCAAACAATGTCCCGGGGATACCGCCCAGCGGAATTCCCGCAATCTTGACGCGCCCAAGGGCAAAGCCAATCGCGACGCAGACAAACAACACCGCGATCGGGGAATGGGCAAAGAATGACCGGATCGCTTCCATCATGGGCCTCCCGCCCCTTGTCAGAGGATCAGCAGCACGATCACCAGGCCCCACAGCGTCAGCAGAGTGTTGCTGACTGCATAGGGCACGGTGTAGCCCAGCATCGGCACGTCGCTTTGGGCGACCTCTCCGACCATGGCGACCGAAGCGGTCGAGGTCCGCGCGCCTCCGCAGCAGCCCAGGTTGATCGCGTCATCGAACTTGAAGATGTATTTCCCGATATAGGGCGCAATCAGCATGGGCACGGCCGTGGCAAAAAGGCCCCAGAAGAACAGGCCAAAACCCGCCTCTTTCAGCCCCGCGATAAAGGTCGGCCCCGACGTGATGCCGACAATCGCGATGAAGACGTTGAGCCCCACCGAGTTCATGAACCACAAGGTCGGCTGCGGGATATTGCCGATCTGCGGCTTGACGGTGCGCAGCCAGCCGACGATCAGCCCAACGATCAGCGCCCCGCCCGAGGTGGACAGCGTGATCGGGATGCCGCCAATCGGCAGGACATAGGCCCCGATCAACCCGCCGATAAAGATCGACAGCCCGACCAGAACCATGTTGGTGACGGTCTGCGGCCGATCGGGAAAGCCGGTGGCCTTGATGAAGGCCTCGACATGGCTGGTCGCCCCGGCCACCCGCACGATGTCGCCCCGGTTCAACTTGGTCCCCGGCAGGATCGGGATGTTCACCGCCATCGAGCCGCGACGGATCGAGTTCAGGTAGACGCCGCGGGTATAGGGCTCGCGCGCCAGCTCGATCAGTTCGCGCCCGTCGAGCGCCTTGTTGGTCAGAAGCACGTCGACGGCCTCGACCGGAATGTCCAGCAGATCCTTGTCGTCGACCTCGTCGGCATCCTCGAACAGCGTCACCAGCGCCTCGCGCCGCCCCGAGATGGCGACGAGATCGCCGGCCTGCAGCACGGTCTGGGGGGTGGGGCTGATCAATTCGCCGCCTCGGCGCAGGCGTTCGATGAACAGCCGCTCACCCTTGGCCAATGCTTCGAGCGCAAGAGTGGTTTTGCCGACGGCCACACCGCCCTCGCGGACGCGATAGGCACGCAGCTCGCGGGCATGCCATGCGCTGAGATGATTGGCCTCCTTCGAGCCGCCCTTCAGCACCTCGCGCTCATAGCGGGCGCAGGCTTCGGCGATGTTTACCCCCAGCATCTTCGGTCCAAGAAAGGCCAGGATCCAACCCGTGCCGATGGTGCCGAACAGGTAGGTGATGGCATAGGCGACCGGGATCAGGTCGGTTTGCGCCTTTGCCTGATCGGCCGGCAGGCCAGAGGTGTTGATCGCATCTGTCGCCAGCCCGATCGAGGCCGAGATCGTCTGCGCCCCGGCCAGCAAGCCCCCGGCCAGCCCCGGGCCATAGCCCGCGACCTTGGCCGCGATCCAGACGACGATCAGGCACAGGACAGAGACGACCACGGCGAACATCGCTTGCGGCAGCCCGTCGGTGGCGATCCCGCGCACGAATTGCGGGCCGACCCCGAAGCCGACGGCGAACAGGAACATGATGAAGAAGATCGATTTCACCTGCCCCGAGATGTCGATGCCGATCTGGCCGATGACCACCCCCGCCAGCAACGTGCCGGTGACAGCGCCAAGGCTGAAGCTGCCAAAGCGCTTGGCGCCGATCCAATAGCCGATGGCCAGCGTCAGAAAGATCGCCAGCTGCGGATTGGCGCGGAGGGTGTCGAAGATGTAGCTGAACATGGTCCTGCCTCCTGTCGGGCGCTATTTGCGGATATGGTTCTTGGCATGGTCCGGGCGGATCAGCTTGAGGCCCTTGGTGCGTTCGAACCCGTGGATTTCCTTGACGTCCAGCTTGCGCATGAAGTCGATCGTTTCAGGGCTGATGACCTGTCCCGGCACCATGATCGGAAAGCCCGGAGGATAGGGGATCACGAAGTTGGCCGAGATCATCTCGGGGCCCGACTTCAGCCGCTGGTCGACCTCGGGACTGTTCAGAGGCAGGTATTCGCAGCCGTCGGCGTAATAGGCGCTGTAGAAAGCCGAACGCATGTCCCCTTCGGGCGTCGTCTTGCCGGCATCCCAGCGGAAGGCATCATGGAAATGGCTGAAATTCGGCAGGTCCGGAACGTCCTGCATCAGCGACTTGATCCGCGCCGCAAAGGCCGCGTGGCCGTTCTCGCCACCTTTGGCCAGATCGGCCTCGATCTTGCGGCTGATTTCCAGCAGGACACGGATCAGGTTCGCCACGTCGCTGCGGGTGTTGTTGATGTTGGATTGCAGCAAGACCGAGTTGCGCGAGGTTTTGTTGAACTGGATGTCGTAATCGTCGGCCATCAGCTTCTTGAACTGGGTGCCGTCGAAACCCGCTGTGCCGCAGACCAGCGTCATCCGCGTCGGATCAAGGCAGAACTCGTCCTCGTGCATCGAACGGACCTGGTCTTCCCAATCCGTGCCCGGCTCCAGAAAATCAACGAAGCCGGTCTGACGATACTCGTCCGGGATCATCTCGCTTGCGCTAAGGACACGGAAGTATTTCGAGATGACCGGATGGGCATTCACTTCCTTGCGAATATCCAAAGCGATCTCGATCGCGTTCGCGACAAGGCCATAGCCCTCCAGCTCCATCTGGCGGCGCGCAATGTCGAGGCTGGCGATCAGTTGCTGGTTCGGGCTGGTCGAGGCATGGGTGAAGACCGCTTCGTGGAACTGCGCCTCGACCTGGCCGAAGTCGACATCGCGCACCAGAAGCATCGAGCCCTGGCGCAGCGCCGACATCGACTTGTGGGTTGAGTTGGTCTGATACACCCGCAGACGGATCTGGCTCGGGTCCGGGATCAGCCGGGTTTCCAGAAGTTTCGCGGCAGAGGGGTTTTTGCCCAATTCCTTCTGCTGCGCTTCGTAGGCCTGAACCGAGGCCGGATCCTTCATCCATTTCTCGATCGCCTCGGCGGCACCCATGGCGGTGCGCGGACGCAGGAATGGCGACCAACGCGCGAAGCCGAACCACGCCTCGTCCCACAGGAAGATCAGGTCCGGCTTGATCGCCAGGCATTCCTCCATCACGCGGCGGGTGTTGTAGATGTGGCCGTCAAAGGTGCAGTTGGTCAGGTCGACCATCTTGGCCCGGTCAAGGCGACCTTCGGCCTTCAGGTCCAACAGCGCCTTCTTGATGCTGGACAGCGGCACTGCGCCATACATCGAATATTCGGTCATCGGGAAAGCGTCGATGTAAAGCGGCTGCCCTCCCGCAAGGACCAGGCCGTAATGGTGCGACTTGTGGCAGTTGCGATCCAGCAAGACGATGTCACCCGGCGCGACCAGCGCCTGGTGGACCATCTTGTTCGAGGTGCTGGTGCCATTCGTCACAAAGAAGACGTGATCCGCACCGAAGGCCCTTGCTGCCATCTCCTGCGCCAGCTTGATATTGCCTGTCGGCTCCAGCAGGCTGTCGAGCCCACCAGTTGTGGCGCTGGATTCCGCGAGGAAAATGTTCAGCCCGTAGAACTCGCCCATGTCGCGGATCCAGTCGGACTTGAATACCGACTTTCCGCGCGCGATCGGCAGTGCGTGGAAGGTGCTGATCGGCCGCCTCGCATAGGCCTTGAGGTTGTCAAAGAAGGGCGTGCGATAACGGTCCGCCACCCCCTCCAGCACGCAAAGATGCAACTCCAGCAATTCCTCGACCGCGTAAAGGACGCGGCGGATATTGGCGGCGCGCACATCACCTGCGATCCGTTCGACATGACGGTCCGACAGCAGATAGATGTCCAGTTCGGGGCGGACGCGCTTCAATGCATCGGCCAGCGACAGCGGCAAGTCGTCCCCGGCAATGCTTGCCGCGTCCAGACCCGCAGAGGCCAGGAAGTCCCGCAGCACCGGCAGATCGGCCGCGCTTTCATGGTCGAAACCTTCATAGATGGTCACCGCCGCCAGCGCGGGGTTCAGGATCGCGGCGCAGATCGCCTCTTCGAAGCTGCCGACCGGGACGGGTTCATATATGAAAGCGTCTTCGCCCCGGCGCAGGCGCCTGATCTGCTCGATCACGCTTTCACCCCGGCGCGCCGCGCCCGGCGCGACCACCAGCATCTCGAAATAGGGACGATGCCCCTGCCCCCTTGCCAGCGTGGGCGTGTTCAGGTCCGGCGGCGTTTCGGCCAGGGTCTCGACGGATTGCCAGTCACCCGCGTCCGACTTGTAGGACCGCGTTACGATCGCTTCGGAAATGCGCTGTGCCAGCCCGGCTGCACCCGCGGCCTGCCCGGAATCGATGCGCTGTCGAAGGGTCGCCAGAAGCTGCCGCCCCGGATAGGCGAAGAAACCTTCATACGCGACCAGCCCTTCGAAAAGGCCTTTCACGGTCGCGGCGCTACCGCTACCGCGCGACCAGTCTCTGGCGGCGACGTGCAGCCCGCGCCAGCGGTCGTTGCGCGCGCCGGGGAATGAAAAGAAGTGATCGACCCGGTCCGTCTGGGGCACCGCCTGCGGCTGGTTCATCTCGGCCTCTCCCGTGACAAGCGACAGCGCTTGGACCGCTGCCGATGGCTGGATGTTACCGATTGGGGTGCGCCCCGCTCCATCTTGCGCATGTAGGTTACTGTTAACGAGGTGACGGTAGCCCGAGCGGCCGCATTTGGCGCGCGTTCACTGTGTGTCGCTGGCACCGATGTAACGGCGCAACTCCTCGGTCAGCTCGCGAAGAACAGCATGATAGTCCGCCACCTCAGGGCGCGAATGTGCGTCGGGGCGAGCTTCGAAATGCCGTAGTGAGGTTACAGAAAGGGCGAAATCGTCGCAAATGGCGCGAAAGTGTTCATCTTGCAGGTAAAGGCGGCGGACGCTTTCGGTCCGCTCGGGGAAAAGCTCCACGACAAGGTCGACTGCGCGCATGATCGCGATGCCTTTCCGCCACAAGACTCGCTCAGCTCGATTGAATCGTTAGATTGATAGAAAGTTTGGCGATTGTGCAGCGGATCAAGATTACGTTACTGTGACTCGCAGCTAAGCTGCTGACGACTCGCAGGGAATTTCGCTTTGGTACGCCAAGGTGCTTGTGCGGAGGCAATGGGAACTTTGTCTGCCAGACGTGTTTCGCAACAGGAAATCCGGGCGGCCCTGGACCGCATCCTGGCTTCCCCAGACTTCGAGACTTCTGAACGCAATCGCCGCTTTCTGCGCCACGTCGTCGAAGAGGCGCTGGCCGGGCGGGCCGAACGTATCAAGGCCTACAGCATCGCCACGCTGGTCTTTGGCCGTAGCGAGGATTTCGACCCGATGCAGGACTCGATCGTGCGGATCGAGGCAGGTCGACTTCGGCGCGCCCTAGACAATTATCACCTGAAGCACGGGGATGGTTCGGACGTCATCATAACGATCCCCAAAGGCAGCTATGTGCCGGTGTTCCAACAGCAGGCGCAGGCCCTGCCGCCCGCGCCGGAGCCCGTGGCGCCCGGGCAGAAGCCCCTGCATGAATATGGCCCGCGGATTCTGGTTGAACCGTTCGAGCAGGAGGGAGACAGCGGGACGCATCAACAGATCGGGCGGACGCTGACCCGTCAGGTCATTTCTGCCCTGACGCGCTTTACCGAGCTTTTCGTCTATGGCTTCGACACCTCCGACCGCTCGGCCCGTTCTGGCAGCGGCAGAGAGACTTCCGAAGGGTTGGAGATCGACTATCGGCTTTCTGGTACCGTTACCATTTCGAAGCACGCGCTGATTGCCGAGATCCTGATGAAGCGAAACGAGGACGGGCGCTTCATCTGGGTGCAGACGCTCCAGCGCGAGATAGAAGGCAGCTGCGACCCATCGCAGGTCGTCAGCCTGTGCGCAGAAGTCGCGGGACAGGTCGCCAGTGTGCTTGCGCTGCGGGACGGGATCATGGACAGCCAGGCAAGGGATTCGTCCGGCAGCGGTCCACGCCACTTTGCGGGCTATCAGAAGCTGCTAGACTTCCACGACTACTGGCGGTCCTTGGACCCCAAGCGCTTCGAGCCGCTGCGCCGTGATCTGGAAGCGACGATTGATGCCGATCCCGGCTTCGTCGCGGCTCATGCCTGTCTGTCGATGCTGTATTCGAACGCCGCCCGTTTCAGCTATGACCTTGGGGACGATTGTCCCGATCCGCTGGAACGTGCGCTGGATCTGGCGCGCAAGGCGATCCGCCTGGCCCCAAGCTCCAGCCGCGCCTATCACGCCCGCGCCATAGCGGAATGGTTCATGGGCCGGCAGGTGGACAGCCTGCAGACTCTGGGGGCTGCCCGCGCGCTGAACCCCAATGACCCCGAACTGATGGCCGAACTGGGCTTTCGTCTGGCTTCGCGCAAGAACTGGGACGCCGGCATTCCGTTGCTGGAGGAAGCCTATGCCCGAAGCCCGCTGCTGAGCGGACAATTCCGCATGGGCCTGTTCCTTTACCACTTCGCCCATGGCCGTCACGAACAGGCGCTTGAAGAAATCCGGGCGGTCGAGGCGCCAGGCATTGCGCATGTGCAACTGGCCGCAGCCGCGGCGTTGGCGGCTTTGGGACGACTGGCCGAGGCCCGCCAGCGCCTTGCGCTGGCCGACCAGATCGCACCCGGCCTTGCGACGCGGATGCCACAGGACGTGGCCTTCCGCCAATTCCATCCCGACCTGACCGAGTCGATGATGCGTACGCTTGCCAGTCTGGATCCGAAATGGCCCAACCAGGCGAACTCAAGCAGGTTGCACAGGCTGTAGCGCAGGGCCAGCCCGCTAACAGTGACTTACATCGCCGACATTCGTGCCATCCCGGTCCGCGGCTAGACTGGATGGGTATCGACTGAACGACCGGCCAAAACGGGTTTCTCTACCTGCTCGGCCATCGCAGTGCATTGAATGGAGACGATTTTGGCCTCTGGACCGGATCACGGCGTCTTGCTGCATCCCGAGGCGGTTGCCCACCTTCCGCCCTTCATCACCTTGCCCGGCCAGACCGACTGGTTCCTGATCGGCGTGGGAATCTTCCTGATTGCGGCCGTGGTCGGGGTCGGGGTGTTCTACCTCAAGCTTCACGCGCTGCCTGAACAGATGGCCCATAGCGGCCAGAAGATGCAGTTCGAAATCGTGGCCGTTCTGGCGCTGATTGCGCTGTTCACACATAACCACGCCTTCTGGATCGCGGGGCTGCTGCTGGCGATGATCCCGATCCCGGACTTCACCACCCCTCTAAGCTCGATGGCGGAATCGCTGGGCCTGATGGCGCGCCGCAAGGCACGCCCGGTCCCGCCGCCGCCCGAGCCTGATCCCGTTCCCGCATCCACGATCGAGAGTTGAGCCATGCTGGAGTTGCTTCTGTGTTCCAGCGTAACCGTGCTGCCGGACTATCTTTACCGGCGCTATGGGCAAGGCAAACGCATCGGATACGAGATCACGCTGTTCTCGGTCTGGTATGAGCTGCGCTGGGGGATCGTGCTGTGCCTGATCCTGACCATCAGCCTGATCACCGCGATCTTCTATTTCCACCCCTCCAGCAAATTGGCAACCTCGGTCTTCCGCACCGTCACCATCCTGCCCGAGCGAAATGGTCGCGTCGCGGAAACCTTCATCGAGATCAACCAAAAGGTGAAGAAGGGCCAGCCGCTGTTCCGCCTTGACGATCTGCTGCAAAAAGCCGTGGTCGAGACCGCAACCCGCCGCGTCACGGAAATAGACGCTCAGTTGCGCGTGGCCGAAGCACAGGCGAAGGAGGCCGAAGGTCGGATCGTTCAGGCCCGCGGGATGCTGCAACAGGCCCAGGACGAATACGACACGCGCAATGAGTTGCTCAAGCGGAACGCCACCACGATCGCCGCGCGCGACGTAGAGCGGGCCCAGGTTCAGGTCGATACCCAGCAAGGGATGGTGGACGCAGCGGTCGCCAGTCGGGATGCGCTGCGCGCTCAGATCGAATTCCAGCTTCCTGCCGAGCGCGCCAGCGCCGAAGCCGCGTTGGCCGAAGCGCAGGTTGAGCTTGACAAGACCCTGGTCGTCGCCGGCAGCGACGGGATCGTGCAGCAATTCTCGCTGCGGCCCGGCGATGTGGTGAACCCCATGCTGCGGCCTGCTGGCATCCTGGTCCCGGAACGCAGTGTCACCGGGCTTGCCGCCGGTTTCGGCCAGATAGAGGCACAGGTCATCAAGCCTGGCATGATCGGAGAGGTTGCCTGTCTTGCGAAACCCTGGCGGATCATCCCGATGGTCGTGACCGAAGTGCAGGACGTCATCGCCGGGGGGCAGATCCGTCCCACTGACCAACTGATTGACCTGCAAAATCTGGCCGGGGGCGGCAGCATCACCGTCATCATGGAGCCGCTTTACGAAGGCGCGCTCGACGGACTGCCGCAAGGGGCAAATTGCATCGCGAATGCCTATACCAGCAACCACGACCGGCTGGATGATCCCAGCCTTGGGACGGTCCATCGCTTTGCGCTGCATGCGGTGGATACGGTCGGGTTGGTCCACGCCCTGATCCTGCGGATCCAGGCCCTGCTGCTGCCGGTCCAGACGCTTGTCCTGAAAGGTCACTGACCAAGATACGAGGAACGCCATGAGCTCCAGAATCCTCCCAGTTCTCGCCCCTGCGCTGTGTCTTGCGGCTTTTCCCGCGTTTTCGGAGGATCTGACCTTCACGCATCCG